>NZ_JACSKL010000013.1:0-53500 GCF_018617585.1 Exiguobacterium sp. s129 | reverse complement strand
AAGCGTCTCAGCGCCGAAAGTAGTTGGGGGATCTCCCCCTGTGAGGATAGGACGTTGCCAGGCAACAACAGAGAGGACGACCGAGCATATGCTCGGTCGTTTTTTTATTGATTAGCGGTGCTCTCTATAAGAGCATCGCTTTTCGTTTGCCTTTTTTTAAATCAATGATAAAATATAGTCAAAAGTCAAAGATGGTCAGAGGGTGGTGGAGATGAGAAATATTTCGGATGTTATCGAACAGTATTTGAAGCAAGTATTGAAGGAAAGTCAGGCAAATGCAATCGAGATTAAACGCCAAGATATCGCGCAACGATTCGAATGTGTCCCATCCCAAATCAATTATGTCATCAACACACGTTTTACCGTCGAAAAAGGATATTTAGTAGAAAGTAAACGGGGTGGCGGTGGATATATCCGGATCCGACGCGTCATCTTACATGAAAAACAGGATGTGCTTTCTAGTTTGATGGATGTCATTCATGAGCATCCACGTTTGAATGAACAGCTCGTTGAAAATGTGCTCGTACGATTAGTGGAAGAACAAATGATGCACGAACAAGAAGCGCAATTGATTTACCATCTCTTATCAGATGAAGCATTAAACTTACAAGTTGATGATCGCTCTTTTATTCGACGTCAACAATTGCTAGCACTGATGAAAGTACTTCGTTATCGTAATGGGGGATAAGTCGTATGTTATGCGAACGTTGTAAACAGCGACCTGCTGTCAATGAAGTCGTTGTGATGGAACAAGATGTACCCGTAAAAAAACGATTATGTCGACAATGTACGGTAGAACTGATGACAGGATATGTACCAGTCGTGAAGCGATGCCCGACTTGTCAGATGACACGCCAAGACCTATTGCGCGTACGAAAAGCAGGATGCGCTACATGTTATACCGTATTTCGGGATGAATTGATCAAAATCACTCGTCAATATCAACAAGGACACGATCATCATATCGGTTCAATCCCTGACCAGCTACGCACGCCACATGAACGGATTGAAGAACGGCTCGAAAAGTTGGCAGGGGAGTTGAACCGCGCTGTCGAACAAGAAGATTATGAACGGGCAGCACGCATTCAAAAAGAAATGAAGCAATTAGAAGGGCAGGGAGATGTCTGATGGAAACTTTCCTAACACATCCACTTGGTCCAAAAATGAAAGAACGTGCCAAGCTCGATGATTTGGTCGTTTCTACAAGAATTCGACTGGCGCGTAATGTCAAAGACACGGTATTCTCTCCCGTACTTTCTAAAGAAGGAGAACGTCAGCTTTGCGATCGTCTAGAAGGGCGTCTACGTGGGTTGAAAGGATTCGAATATCTTCATATGCGTGATTATGATGAAGTGACACGACAGGCGTTGATGGAGAAACACCTCATTAGCCCAGCCGTTGCAACCAATGAAGAGAGTGCGGTCTTCTTAAGTGAAGATGAAACAATTAGTGTATTGATTAATGAGGAAGACCATTTACGCATTCAAACGCTACTTCCAGGATATCAAGTGAAAGAGGCGTTTGAATTAGCGAAACAAGTTGACGCGTTATGTGCAGAATCCCTATCGTATGCGTTTGATGAACAGTTAGGTTATTTGACGACATGTCCAAGCAATATCGGAACAGGACTTCGTGCCTCGGTCATGTTACACTTGCCGGGACTCACCTTGACGGGACGAATCAGTCCAATCTTGCGAGAACTTCGAAAACTTGGCTATACGATTCGAGGTCGTTATGGTGAAGGTAGTGATGCGGCAGGTCGCTTGTTCCAACTGTCGAATCAACGGACGTTAGGGAGTCACGAGTCACAGTTACTGGCTGACTTTATGGAAGTGACAGAACAAGTGATTCAAGCAGAGCGTCATGCGCGCGAAGAACTCGTTGCGAATCGACAGGAAGAGTTAGAAGATCAATTTTATCGATCATATGGTATTTTGCGATATGCAAAATTACTATCTTCTACTGAAGCTATCGAACGATTATCTGATTTACATTTAGCGAGTGACCTAGGAATTTTGTCTGATTGGAGTCCACCAAAGTTTCATGAACTCATTGTTCGGCTACAATCAGGTTTTCTACAAAAACATTTCGGGAAAACATTATCTACGCAAGAACGGGATCGAGAACGAGCGACCCTCGTTCGTCGAACGTTAGATCAAGGCTTAGTTTGATCCAACTACAAGGAGGTTTTGTCAATGATGTTTGGACGATTTACAGAACGAGCACAGCGCGTATTAGCTTTAGCACAAGAGGAAGCAGTACGTCTTGGCCATCATAATATTGGTACAGAACATATTTTATTAGGATTGGTTCGTGAAGGAGAAGGGATTGCGGCAAAAGCGCTCTTCGCTCTCGGATTGACTTCTGAAAAAATTCAACAAGAAGTAGAATCATTGATTGGACGCGGTTCTGAGAATGGCTCGACGATTCACTACACACCACGTGCGAAAAAGGTCATTGAACTCTCGATGGACGAGGCACGAAAACTAGGACACTCATATGTTGGAACGGAGCACATCCTTCTTGGATTGATTCGTGAAGGCGAAGGTGTCGCAGCACGTGTTCTCAATAACCTTGGAATCAGTTTGACGAAAGCGCGTCAACAAGTATTACAGCTTCTCGGTAACACGGAGTCTTCTTCAAATGCTTCACAACCAGGCGCGAGCGCTGCAACCCCAACACTTGATGGGTTGGCACGCGACTTGACGCAACAAGCACGTGAATCGCGTTTAGACCCGGTCATCGGCCGCGCAGGTGAGATTCAACGTGTCATTGAAGTCTTATCTCGTCGTACGAAAAACAACCCGGTTCTTATCGGAGAGCCAGGTGTCGGGAAAACGGCAGTAGTCGAAGGTCTCGCTCAACAAATTATTAACAACGAAGTACCTGAAACACTTCGCAATAAACGAGTGATGGTACTCGACATGGGTACGCTCGTAGCAGGTACGAAATATCGTGGTGAGTTCGAAGATCGATTGAAAAAAGTAATGGACGAAATTCGTCAGGCAGGAAACGTTATTCTCTTCATCGACGAGTTGCACACATTGATTGGTGCGGGTGGTGCAGAAGGTGCGATTGATGCGTCGAACATCCTCAAGCCGTCATTGGCTCGTGGTGAACTTCAATGTATCGGGGCGACAACACTCGATGAATACCGGAAGTACATCGAAAAAGATGCAGCGCTTGAACGACGCTTCCAACCAATTCAAGTAAATGAACCGACAACAGAAGAAGCTGAACAAATCCTACTCGGGTTGCGCGATCGTTATGAAGCGCATCACCGCGTAACGATTACGGACACAGCGATTCACGAGGCGGTCGTTCTGTCTGACCGTTACATCTCGGATCGTTTCTTACCGGACAAAGCGATTGACCTCGTCGATGAGGCGGCATCAAAAGTACGACTTCGCTCGTTCACGGCACCACCGAACTTGAAAGAGTTGGAGTCACGCCTTGAATCGATTCGTAAAGAAAAAGACTCTGCTGTTCAAAGCCAAGAGTTTGAAAAAGCGGCTTCTCTCCGTGATACAGAACAAAAGTTACGCGATGAGTTAGAAGAGTTGAAAGCAGAATGGCAGAATAAGCAAGGAAATGAAAAGCTTGAAGTGACGAAAGAAGATATCGCTCAAGTTGTCGCAAACTGGACAGGTGTACCGGTCACGAAGATTGCCGAGGAAGAGACAGACCGTCTCCTCAAACTCGAATCAATTCTTCACAACCGTGTCATCGGTCAAGACGATGCGGTGAAATCGATTTCCCGCGCCATTCGTCGGGCTCGGGCTGGCTTGAAAGATCCAAAACGTCCAATCGGTTCATTCATCTTCCTCGGACCTACCGGAGTCGGTAAAACCGAACTTGCTCGCGCAGTTGCCGAAGCGATGTTTGGGGATGAAGATGCGATTATTCGAATCGACATGTCAGAGTACATGGAAAAACATGCGACGAGCCGTCTCGTTGGTTCGCCTCCTGGTTATGTCGGTTACGAAGAAGGCGGTCAGTTGACAGAAAAGGTACGCCGGAAACCATACTCGGTCATCCTTCTCGATGAAATTGAAAAAGCTCACCCGGAAGTGTTCAACATCTTACTTCAAGTGCTTGACGACGGGCGCTTGACGGATTCGAAAGGTCGCACGGTCGACTTCCGAAACACCGTCATCATCATGACGTCAAACGTCGGGGCCGCAGCGCTTCAACGTAATAAATATGTTGGATTCACAGTCGAAGATGATGTGAAACGTGAGTATACGGAAATGAAGGATAAAGTACTCGAGGAATTGAAAAAGGCGTTCCGACCTGAGTTCTTGAACCGGATTGACGAAATCACGGTCTTCCATTCACTTCAAAAAGAGCACATTCAAGAAATCATCAAACTTATGGCAGAGACACTCAAGAAACGTCTTGCCGAACAAGGAGTTGATTTCAGCTTGACGGATGCGGCGCTCGACAAGATTGCCGAAGTCGGCTACGATCCGGAATACGGGGCTCGCCCTCTCCGTCGTGCCCTTCAACGAGAAGTGGAAGATCGCCTCTCAGAAGCAATGCTCGGCGGCACAATCGCTAAAGGCAGTAAAGTTGCGCTCGACGTACAAGATGGAGAGTTTGTCGTTCGTAACGAAGGTGTGGTTCAGTAAATCATTCAGCTCCCTCGTTGTTTATGAGGGAGCTTTTTTTAGACAGGAAGGAAGCTTATGGCCAAAATTAAAACGAAATACGTCTGCCAATCGTGTGGATATGAATCAGCCAAATGGATGGGACGTTGTCCAGGTTGTAATGAATGGAATACGCTCGTTGAGGAGTTTGTCGAAGAGAAGAAAGCCAAACGTGGCGCAGCGTTTGTGCATAGTTCATCTCGACAATTGAAGCCAGAACGACTCGCAAACGTCGTCTCACAAGAAGAGACACGCGTGCACACGAATAGTCGTGAATTTGACCGTGTGCTCGGTGGTGGTATCGTTCCGGGTTCACTCGTCTTAGTCGGCGGGGACCCGGGAATCGGGAAGTCGACGATTCTTTTACAGGTCAGTGCACATCTAGCCCATAGTGGTAAAAAGGTGCTCTATATCTCAGGTGAAGAATCACTCAAGCAGACGAAACTTCGAGCGGAACGTCTCGGCTTACCGACCGAAGACTTGTTTGTGCTCGCTGAGACAGACATGTTGATGATCGAACGCGTCATTGATGAAGAACAACCCGGGTTTGTCATCATCGACTCGATTCAGACGGTATATATGGATGAAATTCAATCGGCGCCAGGAAGTGTGTCACAAGTACGAGAATGTACAGCAGCGCTCATGAAGATTGCAAAAACACGAGGGATTGCTGTGTTCATCGTCGGTCACGTAACGAAACAAGGATCGATTGCGGGTCCACGTTTACTCGAGCACATGGTCGATGCGGTCCTTTACTTTGAAGGGGAGCGTCATCATACGTTCCGTATTTTACGCGCGGTGAAAAACCGTTTCGGTTCAACGAACGAAATCGGGATCTTCGAGATGAAAGAGAGTGGGCTAGAAGAAGTCCTTAACCCGTCCGAAATCTTTTTAGAAGAACGAACCGCCGGTGTGTCCGGTTCGACGGTCGTCGCTTCGATGGAAGGGACAAGGACAGTGCTCGTCGAACTACAAGCACTCATCTCGCCAACATCATTCGGTAACCCGAGACGTATGGCGACGGGAATCGACCAAAACCGGGTCGCGCTTCTGATGGCCGTCCTTGAGAAACGATCGGGTTTGTTGCTTCAGACACAAGACGCATACTTGAAAGCGGCGGGTGGCGTTAAACTAGATGAGCCTGCGATTGACCTCGCGATTTGTGTCTCGATTGCCTCGAGTTTCCGTGACCGTCCGACCCGTCCGACGGATGTCTGCATCGGTGAAGTCGGATTGACCGGAGAAGTGCGACGCGTATCGCGGATTGAACAACGTGTCGCCGAAGCCGCAAAACTAGGATTCACACGTGCCATCATTCCGAAAAACAACATGGGTGGATGGACCGCTCCAGCAGGGATTGAAGTGGTCGGCGTCGGAACGGTAGACGAAGCACTGCAGTTGGCGATCCCGTTTTAACGGGTCGCCAATGGCAGTTTTTAACGCTTTGTAACGAACGTGATTGAAAAAACCATGTTACAATAAAAGTGTTATTTTTGAAATTTTATTTCATATAGAAGGAGGTGGAATGAGTGAAGATTGCTGTACGAATCGGATTTATTTTGATTGGGCTCGTCGTGGGTTGGTTCGGGATTATCGAGGCGTCGCTATTATTAGGAGACCTTGGGATGAATGTGCCGGAATGGTTAACGATTCCATACGTAGCAAGTTTGATTGGTGGACTTATCTTCTTCATTCTTAGTTTATTCTTAACCGATGGTGTTGTTGCATTTATTCGTTTTGTCGAAGAACGGCTCGTCCGTTTACCGGTAGGGGATATTTTATTCGGTTCGATTGGCCTCATTATCGGGCTCTTGATCGCCTTTTTGATCAGTGTCTCGCTTGAAGTAACGAACATTTTCTTACTGAGTAAGATTGTTCCAATCTTTGTCACGGCGCTGTTTGGGTACTTCGGTTTCGCGGTCGGATATCGGAAGCGTAACGAATGGATCAAACTATTTGTAAAGAGTGAGCGGGAGAAACCGGCGGCTGAACCGGTACAACGTTCGAATGATAAAATCTTAGACACGAGCGTCATTATTGACGGTCGTATCGCAGATATCGCCACGACTGGGTTTGTGGAAGGTACATTGATTGTTCCGCAGTTCGTCATCGGAGAACTTCAATATATCGCGGATTCATCGGATACGTTGAAACGAAACCGTGGTCGCCGTGGGCTCGATATTTTAAAAGAGCTTCAAGAGAACAAACGAATCCAAGTTGAAATTTATGATGGGGACTTTGAAGATGTACCAGAAGTCGATATCAAATTAATCAAATTGGCAGAGTTGAAAAATGGGATTGTCGTCACGAACGACTACAACTTAAACAAAGTCTGTGAAGTGCGAAATGTTCCAGTCTTGAACATCAATGACTTAGCGAATGCCGTCAAACAAATTGTCATCCCTGGCGAAGAGATGGTCGTCACTGTCATTAAAGAAGGGAAAGAACAAAATCAAGGTGTTGCCTATCTTGAAGACGGGACGATGGTCGTCGTGGAAGGTGGACGTAAGTTGATCTCGAAGACGCTTCCTGTCGTCGTGACGAGCGTACTGCAGACATCTGCAGGCCGAATGATTTTTGCTCGTCCTGAATAACGAACAAAAAAGAGACGCGTGAGCGCTCTCTTTTTTCACGAAGAGAGGTGTTTGACATAGTATCTTATACAGTTGTGATCCCGGCTGCGGGAAGAGGGAAACGAATGGGAGCGGATGCGAACAAACTCATGTTGTCGCTCCGTAACAAACCGATTATCGCGTGGACGTTACAAGCGTTCGATACCGATCCTTGGTGTGAACGGATTGTTTTGGCGATTCGTCCAGAGGAACGTGACTGGTTTGAAGCGATCACGGCAAAAGTCGAAACACCGATTACATATGTAACAGGTGGGGAAGAACGACAACAGAGTGTCCATGCGGGGCTTAAGGTGGTTGCACCCGATACGATTGTGATGATTCATGACGGTGCCCGTCCGTTTGTAAAACGTGAACAGCTGCATCAAGTGGCAGAAGCGGCGTTACAAGGTGGCGCCATTTTAGCAGTACCAGTCAAAGACACGGTCAAGCAAGTCGAACGTCATCAAATCGAACGAACGGTTCCTCGGGAAAATCTATGGTTGGCGCAAACGCCGCAAGCTTTTCAGGCCAAGGCGATCTTAACGGCACATGAACGAGCGGTCGAACAACAGATGATGGGAACGGACGATGCGAGTTTATTCGAATGGCTTGGTGAAACGGTACAAGTCGTTCTTGGAGACTATCATAATATTAAGATGACGACGCCGGAGGATTTACTGTTTGGTGATGCGATTTTAGCAAAGGAGAACTTACAATGAGAATTGGTCAAGGATTTGATGTACACGCATTTGCGGAAGGACGTCCATTAATTTTAGGAGGAATTGAGATTCCACATGAACGTGGTCTACTCGGTCATTCCGATGCGGATGTGTTACTCCATACGATTGCCGATGCAGCGCTTGGAGCGATTGCGGCAGGTGACATCGGGAAGCATTTCCCTGATACGGACCCGGAATTTAAAGATGCGGATTCGAAAGAATTGCTTCGCCACGTATGGCAACTTGTGAAGGATGAGGGATATGTCCTCGGAAATGTGGACGCGACCGTCATGGCACAACGTCCAAAACTACGTCCTTATATTGATGAGATGCGAGCGGTCATTGCCGACCTACTCGAAGCGGACATCGAACAGGTGAACGTGAAGGCCACGACGACGGAGAAACTCGGCTTCACAGGACGTGAAGAAGGAATCGCGGCGCAAGCGGTCATCTTACTCAACCGGGCTTGACAGAAATGGTATACTATTTGGGCAGAAGAGAAGAAAGGTGGAACTATTATGAGTGAAGTGCGTGTACGCTATGCGCCTAGTCCGACGGGGCATCTCCACATCGGAAATGCGCGGACTGCGTTGTTTAATTACTTATTTGCTCGTCATGCAGGCGGGAAATTGATTCTTCGAATTGAAGATACTGACCAAAAGCGAAATGTATTAAATGGTGTCGAGAGTCAAATGAAGTATTTGGAGTGGCTCGGAATCGATTGGGATGAAGGTCCAGGTCGTGATGGAGACTACGGTCCATATTATCAAATGGAACGTCTTTCGCTTTATGAGAAATACGTCAACGAATTGATGAGCAAAGGTCTTGCTTATAAATGCTATATGACATCAGAGGAGCTCGAAGCAGAGCGTGAAGCACAAATCGCGCGCGGCGAAGCACCGCGTTATTCTGGTGCGCACCGCAACCTGACTGTCGAAGAACGTGAAGCGTTTGAAGCAGAGGGCCGCAAGCCGTCAATTCGAATTCGCGTGCCTGAAGGCGTGACGTATAAATGGACGGATGTCGTCAAAGGTGATGTTTCATTCGAGTCGAAAGACTTTGGTGATTGGGTCATCGTGAAACAAGATGGGATTCCGACTTACAACTTCGCTGTTGTTGTCGACGACCACTTGATGAAGATCAGCCACGTCTTGCGTGGAGACGACCACATCGCAAACACACCAAAACAGATGATGGTATATGACGCGCTTGGATGGGAATATCCTGAATTCGGTCACATGACGCTCATCTATAACGATCAACATAAGAAATTGTCAAAACGTGATGAATCGATCATCCAGTTCATTGAACAATATGCGGATCTTGGCTACTTGCCAGCAGCGCTCTTCAACTTCATTTCTCTTCTTGGCTGGTCACCAGTCGGGGAAGAAGAAATCTTCTCGAAAGAAGAGTTTATTGAAATGTTTGATGCGAACCGCTTGTCGAAGAGTCCGGCTGTATTTGACCAACAAAAACTTTCTTGGATCAACAGTGTATACATGAAGAAGGCCACGCTTGACGAAGTAGTGGCACTCAGTTTACCATTCTTACAAGAAGCAGGACGATTACCCGAGGCGGTATCTGTCGAGGAGGCAGATTGGGCAACAAACTTGATCGCATTGTATAAAGAACAAATGACGCACGGGGCGGAGATTGTCTCGTTGACGGACTTGTTCTTCAAAGATGAGATCGAGTATGACGAGGAAGCGAACGCTGTCCTTTCAGGGGAAACGGTTCCCGCTGTCCTTGCAGAGTTCAAACAACAACTCGAAGGAATCGAAGACTTCACACCAGAAGCGATTAAAGCGGCGACGAAAGCGACGCAAAAAGCGACTGGTCAAAAAGGGAAGAACTTGTTCATGCCAATCCGTGTCGCGACGACAGGACAAACACATGGACCAGAGCTTCCGAACGCGATTTCGTTAATCGGAAAAGAGCGTGTCTTGAAACGTCTGACAACTTTATTAGCATAAAGGCATCGATGAGGAAAGTAAGCGGTATGACACTTTGCAGAGACTAGAACCTAGGCTGGGAGTTCTAGATGTGTCCCCCGAAGAAGTGCACCTCGGAGCCGTCTCGGCGATACGTAGTCGAGGCCGCGACTCGGCGTTAACGAGACTTGAGAGGGGAGCACTTTTCCCAAACAGAGTGGAACCGCGCTTACGGCGTCTCTGTGCCTTGGCACAGGGGCGTCTTTGTTTTTGTATAAGAAAAGGAGATATCAATTATGGGATTTTGGAGCAGTGTGCGTGAAGACTTGCGAACTGTCCTGGAACTAGACCCTGCCGCTCGTTCAAAAGTAGAGGTGGCACTGACGTATCCAGGACTACACGCCATATGGGCACATCGTATCGCGCACGGATTATGGAAACGTAACGTGAAGTTGGTGGCCAAGTTGTTAGCCCAGTTCAGTCGTTGGTTGACCGGGATTGAAATTCATCCGGGAGCAGTTCTCGGCGACCGTGTATTCATCGATCATGGTTTCGGTGTCGTCATCGGAGAGACGGCGATTATCGGGAATGATGTAACCATTTATCAAGGCGTCACACTTGGGGGAACCGGGAAAGAAAAAGGGAAGCGTCACCCGACGATTGGGAGTGATGTACTCATCTCAGCAGGGGCAAAAGTGCTTGGAAACATTACGGTTGGCGATTGCGTCAAAATCGGAGCGAGCTCTGTTGTCTTGAACGATGTACCGTCTGATTCGACCGTCGTCGGGATTCCAGGACGTGTCGTCATTCGAAACGGGAAGCGTGTGAAGCAACATGACCTCGACCATCGCTTCCCGGATCCGGACCGCGAGTGTCAAGAGCGCTTAGAAGCGGCAGTGGATGAACTACAACAAAAATTAGCGACGCTTGAAAAGCGGATGGAGGAGAAAACGCATGATTCAGCTGTACAACAGTCTCACGAATAAAAAAGAACCGTTTGTCCCGATTGTTCCGGGTAAAGTATCTATGTATGTGTGTGGACCGACCGTCTACAACTACATCCATGTCGGAAATGCCCGTCCGGCCATCGCCTTCGATACGGTTCGTCGCTATTTGACATATCGTGGGTATGAGGTGAAGTACGTCTTAAACTTCACGGACGTAGACGACAAGATCATTCGTACCGCGAACGAACTTGGGGAAGACACCGAGACGTTGACGAATCGTTATATTGAGGCTTATTTAGCCGATACGGGAGCATTGAACGTGCAACCGGCAGACGTACACCCACGCGTTACCGATACGATGGAAGAGATCATCGAATTCATCCGTCAATTAGAGACGGAAGGGTTCGCTTATGAATCAGAAGGCGACGTTTATTTCCGGACGAAGAAGTTTGAGACGTACGGGAAGTTAAGTCAACAATCGATTGAAGATTTACGGGCAGGCTCGCGTGTCGATGTCGGAGAAAAGAAAGAAGACCCGCTCGACTTCGTCTTATGGAAAGCCGCTAAACCGAACGAACCTTCTTGGGATAGTCCATGGGGCAAAGGACGACCAGGTTGGCATATCGAATGCTCAGCGATGGCGAAAAAGCATCTCGGGGCAACGATTGATATCCATGCGGGAGGTCACGATTTAAAATTCCCACACCATGAGAATGAGATTGCCCAGTCAGAGGCGTGCAACCACGCGAAGTTCGCCAACTATTGGCTTCATAACGGATTCATCAACATTGAAAATGAGAAGATGTCCAAATCGCTCGGAAACTTCCTTCTCGTCCACGAAGCGCTGAAAGAAGTAGATCCAATGGTTCTTCGTTTCTTCATGTTGTCCGTCCATTATCGTCATCCGATCAACTACAGCCGTGAATTGATTGAACAAGCGGCAAACGGTTGGAGTCGAATCAAAGAAGCGTATCAAAACATCGAATATCGTTTATCGGTAACGGCTGGACTTGGTGAACCGAGCGAGTCGATGGAGCGGAAACTTGAAGCGATCAAGACGTCGTTCATCGAATCGATGGATGATGATATCAATACGGCAAATGCGATGACTGTCCTCTTTGACTTGGCACGAGAAGCGAACATTTACGCAAAGGCGGACCATGTGGCAAAAGCGACACTCGAACAAGTTCTCTCGTTATTCGACGAATTGACAGGTGTGCTCGGATTGACGCTCGCTGAAGAGAAAGAATTGCTTGATGCCGAGATTGATCAATTGATTCAAGAACGAAACGACGCACGCGCGGCACGTAACTTTGCCCGCGCTGACGAGATTCGTGATTTACTGAAAGAACAAAACATCCAACTCGAAGACACGGCCCAAGGGGTTCGGTGGAAGCGGTTATGATGCAACCGAAACAAATGAATGCTCTTGCGCTCGCCTATATGGGTGACGTGGTGTATGAATTGGCCGTACGGAAAAGACTGCTCGAACAAGGATTGACGCGCCCGAACGATTTGCATCGGGGTGCCGTTCGTTATGTGAACGCGCGGGCGCAAGCGAGCGTCGTGACCTATTGGCTAGAAACGGACATGTTGACGGAAGAAGAACAGGCTGTCGTCAGACGTGGCAAAAATGCGAAATCAGGCTCGATTCCGAAGCGGGTCGACGTCCATACGTATCGTTATTCCACAGCATTCGAGGCATTGATTGGCTATATCTACTTAACAGAAAGAAGGGATCGTCTTGAAGAACTCATCAAACAAGCGTTCGAACGACTCGAAGCCGAGTCGACCGAAACGACATGACGGAAAACGAGGTGCGGAAAAACGAACGTTTGACCGCCCACGTGGGGAACGTCCAGAGCGTACACGCCATCAGAAGTCGGAACGGCCGGACTATAAGGAAGTAGACGTGATGGAGGAAGGGATCGATTTCCTGTACGGGCGAAATCCTGTACTCGAAGCACTTCGAAGCGGTCGCGACATGAACAAAGTATTTATTATGGAAGGGCAACAAAAAGGCCCACTCGCTCAAATCATCGCGATGGCAAATGAAGCATCCGTCCAAGTGTCGTTCGTACCGAAAACGAAGCTTGAGAAGATGGCCGGTAGTGAACATCATCAGGGTGTCGTGGCAGCCGTCGCGGCCTATGAATATAAAACCATCGAGGACATGTTCGCGCTTGCCGCTTCAAAAGAAGAGACACCGCTCTTTATTTTGCTAGATGAACTCGAGGACCCACATAACCTCGGTTCCATTTTACGGACCGCGGATGCTGTCGGCGCACATGGAATCATCATCCCGAAACGCCGCTCGGTCGGTTTAACTCAGACGGTCGCCAAAGCGTCGACTGGGGCGATTGAACATATCCCGGTTGCGCGCGTGACGAATTTGACGCGGACACTCGAAGAATTGAAAGAAAAAGGACTATGGGTCGTCGGGACCGATGCGAAAGAGAGTCAGGACTATCGTCGATTGGATGGGAATATGCCACTTGTCGTGGTCATCGGAAGTGAAGGAAAAGGAATGAGCCGTCTCGTGCGTGAATCATGCGACTTCCTCGTTCATTTACCAATGGTTGGTCATGTCACGTCACTCAATGCATCTGTTGCAGCGGCACTGCTTCTGTATGAAGTGCATCGCTCACGTAACCCGTTAGCATGAGTATCCAAAAACGCGAGCTCCTTCTTGTCGACGGATATAACATCATCGGGGCGTGGCCACATTTGAGAAGTTTGCGCGATATGGATTTTGATCAAGCGCGCAATTTGTTAATTGAAGCGATGGCGGAATATCAGGCCGTATCTGGAAAAGAAGTCACCGTCGTCTTTGATGCCCATATGCGTTACGGTCGAGAATCGAAAGAAAAACGAAGTCGTGTCGATGTCGTCTATACGAAAGAGAACGAGACGGCGGACGAGTGGATTGAGCGGCGAGCGCACGAACTGGTGGATAACCGACTCGTCACACTATTCGTCGCGACGAACGATTTCACCGAGCAGTGGGTCATTTTCGGCCAAGGTGCCTTACGTGTTCCCGCGACCGAGTTATTAAAAGATTGGAAGCATGCCAAAACACTGATTGAGCAACAACGCCTCTCGTTAGAGAAGGAACAATCGAATCGAAAAACGATTGATATTCCTCCGCATATTCAAGAACGATTTGAAGAAATGCGACGTCGTAAATCAAAAGGTGATTGAAATCACGGACGAGTTCATGAAATGGACTCGTCTTTGTTTCGATTTTGACATTTTTTTGCAAAGGAATGTTGTATACTAATTACATATATGAGTTACACAGCATTTAATTGACGGAATTTTTAGAAATTTGTTTGACGCATAGGAGTAGGGAGTCCTATAATGGGACACAACCTTACATAGTTCAGGATCAATCGCCGGGGGGTAACGAGCATGAACGGATGGCCGTACGAACAGTTTGAAAAAATGTCAGACGAAGAGTTGGTCTTATTGGCGCGCAACGAAGGGGATAGCGACGCGCTCGAGTTTTTGATTGAACGATACCGGTATTTTGTACGCGCGAAAGCACGATCTTATTTCTTGATTGGTGCAGATCATGAGGACATCGTCCAAGAAGGCATGATTGGTCTCTATAAAGGGGTGCGGGACTATAAAGACGAGCGACTCGCCTCGTTCAAAAGTTTTGCCGAAATGTGCATCACACGCCAGATGATCACGGCAATCAAGACGGCGACACGTCAAAAGCATATTCCGCTCAACTCATATGTGTCACTCGATAAACCGATTTTCGACGAGGAATCCGATCGGACGTTGCTCGATGTCATCTTGCCACCACATCCGACGGATCCACAAGAACTCATTGTGACACAAGAAGAACAGACGTTTATGGAAGCGAAGATGGATGAGATTTTGAGTGATCTCGAACGGAAAGTGTTGCGTCTTTATTTAGACGGACGTTCTTATCAAGAGATTTCAGACGACCTCGACCGTCATGTCAAATCGATTGATAATGCGTTACAGCGTGTGAAGAAGAAATTCGAACGTCATGTCGACGTCCGGATGCTCACGAGCTAACCGATTATTGACCGCGTGCCTCCTATGTGATACTTTAAAAGCAGCGCCTTGTCCGTAGACGCCATTTACAGGAGGCGTTTTTTTTTCGCTCTTTTTTAAGAGGGAGTAGTCGAAAGGGGCGCTTATGAATGGCAAAGAAAGTAAGTCTCGCTTGCTCAGAATGCGGGTCTCGGGAGTATTCGACGACAAAAAAAGATGGTGTGTCGACACGGCTTGAAATGAAAAAGTTTTGTCGCCGCTGTAACGCGCATACGATGCATCGAGAATCAAAGTAACGTAGATTGGCATTCAATGTAGGAGGAAGCTACCATGAACTTTTTGCGCGACGTATGGAAAGAGTTGAAAAAAACGAGTTGGCCAACTCGTAAAGAACTCACGAAATATACCGTTACCGTCATCGCGACTGTTGTCGTGATTGGCCTGTTCGTGTTCGGCGTAGATACTGGAGTCAGCTATCTCGTCAATTTATTGATTAACTAAGGAAGAGGTGAAAGCCGTGGAGAAACAATGGTTTGTTGTCCAGACGTACTCAGGTTTTGAGAATAACGTCAAAGAAAACCTAGAACGTCGAATCGGTTCGATGAACATGGAAGATAAAATTTTCCGCGTCCTCGTCCCGACTGAAACGACGCAAGAAGAAGTCACATTGAAGAGTGGCGAGAAGAAAATTAAAGAGCGTGAAGTCAAAAGCTTCCCGGGCTATGTGTTCGTAGAGATGGTCATGACTGACGATTCATGGTATGTTGTCCGCAACACGCCTAACGTCACCGGCTTCCTCGGTTCAACAGGCGGCGGGGCAAAACCGATCCCGCTCCAACCGGACGAAGTGACAAACGTCTTGTCACAAATGGGACTCATCGAGAAGAAAGATCGTTACAACTACGAGCTCGGTGATCTTGTCCGCGTGAAAGAAGGCGCGTTCGAGAACTTTGAAGGGACAATCGATGAGATTGAAGCCGACAAAGAGAAGCTCAAAGTCGTGGTCGACATGTTTGGTCGCGAAACAAAAATTGAGCTTGATTTCGAACAAGTTCAGAAAATTAACTAAACCCACTTGCTAATCCGTGAAACGGATGGTACAATCGAAAATGTTTGATGTTGTGCTATATTTCGGTACAAACTCGACCTAATAGATTGAGTGGGAGGGCGCACAACGTCCAAGAAACCACATTTTAGACTTAAGGAGGTGTGTCTCGTGGCGAAAAAAGTTTCTAAACTCGTTAAACTTCAAATCCCAGCTGGTAAAGCTAACCCAGCACCACCAGTAGGTCCAGCACTTGGTCAAGCAGGTGTTAACATCATGGGATTCTGTAAAGAGTTCAACGCTCGTACACAAGACCAAGCCGGATTGATTATTCCTGTAGTCATCACGGTATACGAAGATCGTTCGTTTACATTTATTACGAAAACTCCACCAGCTGCAGTTCTCTTGAAGAAAGCTGCTGGTATCGAGAGTGGTTCTGGTGAACCAAACCGTAAGAAAGTAGCAACGGTTAAGCGTGACAAAGTTCGCGAAATCGCTGAACTTAAAATGCCTGACCTTAACGCATCATCTGTAGAAACAGCGATGCTTATGGTTGAAGGTACTGCACGTAGTATGGGTATTGTAATCGAAGACTAATTGTTAGTCTCTGGGGTTGTCGGTGAATACTGCTCACCTTCAATCCCTTCATTATGTGGGAGGAAATTCCGCTAACCACAAGGAGGAAAAGATCATGGGTAAAAAACACCAAGAAGCAGCTAAGCTTGTTGACCGCACGAAGTCATACGACCTCGCTGAAGCTGTCGAGCTCGTTCAAAAAACAGCTACTGCTAAATTCGATGAAACAATCGAAGTTGCTGTCCGTCTCGGCGTAGATCCGAAGAAAGCAGACCAACAAATCCGTGGTGCCGTTGTACTTCCACACGGTACTGGTAAAACACAAAAAGTTCTCGTCTTCGCAAAAGGTGAGAAAGTGAAAGAAGCGGAAGCTGCTGGCGCAGACTACGTTGGCGACGCTGAGTACATCAACAAAATCCAACAAGGATGGTTCGACTTCGATGTAATCGTTGCGACACCTGACATGATGGGTGAAGTTGGTAAACTCGGTCGTGTTCTCGGACCTAAAGGCCTCATGCCTAACCCGAAAACAGGAACAGTTACTTTTGACGTAGAAAAAGCAATCGCGGATATCAAAGCTGGTAAAGTTGAATACCGTGTTGATAAAGCTGGTAACATCCACGTTCCAGTTGGTAAGAAATCATTTGAAGCATCTAAACTTACTGAGAACATCGAGACAATCCTCGAAACACTCATGAAAGTGAAGCCTGCTACTGCAAAAGGAACTTACCTTAAAAACATCGCGCTTTCATCTACAATGGGTCCTGGGATCCGTGTAGCGACTGCGGATTTCCTTAAGTAATCTTGTTGAAATAAATTGTTGACAACGTGTGACGCCGCTGTTAAAGTAATACACGTTCAACCGAATATGTTGGATTACCGTAGACAGAAGGTGGACATCGGTCCGTAAACCCTTCCGAGGTGTCTTTGCTCGAACTTGAGCCTGTTGTCACAGGTTTACTTTCAAACAATTACGCCCTCGTATGTCTTCATACGAGGGATTTCTTTTGGAGAGCAGCCTCTCGTCCGGTATAAGAATTGACTAGGAGGTGCAAACACATGGCAAACGAAAAAATCGTAGCTCAGAAATCGGCACTCGTCGATGAAATCGCTGAGAAAATGCAAGCGAGCGTTGGAACAGTTGTTGTTGACTACCGTGGACTTACAGTTGAAGAAGTGACTACACTCCGTAAATCACTCCGTGACGCTGGAATCGAGTTCAAAGTTTACAAGAACGGTCTTCTTCGCCGCGCAGCTACTCAGTCGAACTTCGAAGGTCTTGACGAAGTCTTCACTGGTCCTACAGCAATCGCCTTCTCTAACGAAGACGTTGTTGCTCCAGCGAAGATCTTGAACGACTTCTCGAAAGAGCACAAAGCGCTCGAACTCAAAGGCGGAATCATCGAAGGCAAAGTGACTTCACTCGAAGAAATCAAAGCCCTTGCAGAACTTCCATCACGCGATGGTCTTCTCTCGATGCTTCTCAGCGTACTTCAAGCTCCAATCCGTGGGCTCGCAGTCGCAACAAACGCAATCGCAGAACAAAAAGAAGAGCAATCAGCTTAATTTTTGTCGCGTAGCGTAACTCAAAAAACTTTTTCACAACATCAAAGGAGGAAAACCATAATGGCTTTCAACAAAGAGCAATTCATCGAAGACCTCAAATCAATGACGGTTCTCGAACTTAACGAACTCGTAAAAACAATCGAAGAAGAATTCGGCGTATCAGCAGCAGCTCCAGTAGCAGTTGCAGGTGCTGGCGCAGGCGCAGCAGCTGAAGAGAAAACTGAATTCGACGTAGTACTCACAAACGCTGGCGCTGGTAAAATCAACGTCATCAAAGCTGTTCGTGAAATCACAGGTCTCGGTCTTAAAGAAGCAAAAGCACTCGTTGACGGAACTCCAGCTCCAGTCAAAGAAGGCGTTTCTAAAGAAGACGCTGAGTCAATCAAAGCTAAGCTTGAAGAAGCTGGCGCATCTGTTGAAGTTAAGTAATTCAACTTCACAACCTATAGAAGCTCGCCATGGCGAGCTTCTTTTATTTCCTTGAAGAAAGGGTTAGGAGGTTCAACGCATGGGAGATCATTACTATACGAACGATCCACGTTCGGAAAGTGCCCCGGAGACATGGACGTACGAGTTGCGAGGGAAACAGTATCATTTCACTTCGGACCGCGGTGTGTTCTCGAAAGGATCAGTCGATTTTGGGTCGCGTCTTTTAATTGAGTCGTTTGAAGTGCCTGATGTCTCAGGACGTATTTTAGATGTAGGCTGTGGCTATGGTCCGATGGGGATCTCGCTTGCCGATGCCTCTGGGCGTGAAGCCTTGCTCATCGATGTGAATGAGCGTGCGCTGGCGCTCTCTGAGCAAAACGCCGCCCGTAATGGAGTGACGGTCGAAACACGACTTTCTCACGCGTATGACGCGGTGGGGGGAGAACGGTTTGCCGCCATTGTCACCAATCCGCCGATTCGTGCGGGGAAACAAGTCGTCCATACGATCTTGCGTGAAGCACATGCGCATTTGGTCGATGGAGGAGCAATCTATGTCGTCATTCAGAAAAAACAAGGAGCGCCTTCTGCTAAGAAGTTATTAGAAGAGGTGTTTGGTCAAGTCGAAACGATTGCGAAAGAAAAAGGTTACTTTATTTTCCGAGCAATTCGGTCTTGACAAACGGTGAAGTCTTGTTGACTCGCTATAACGTATATGCTAACATTATAAAATGCCATTGGAATGGAATTCGCTTGAAACTGCCGTGTCTGCTGCTTTTTAGAGACGGAAAACGAGCGACATTCAATGACAATGTTCGATTACTACGCCCGAAAAATTCGCTAAAGAATTGGGGGTCTGAGAGGTGAATCAGTTGACTGGTCAACTTGTTCAGTACGGTCGTCACCGTCAGAGAAGAAGCTTTGCCCGTATCAGTGAGGTATTAGAGCTTCCGAATTTGATTGAAATTCAAACTGCTTCTTATGAGTGGTTCTTGCGTGAAGGATTGAAGGAAATGTTCACGGACATTTCACCGATTTCCGACTTCACAGGAAACCTCGTATTGGAGTTCATCGATTACTCGCTCAGTGAGCCGAAGTATTCAATCGATGAATCGAAGGAGCGCGACGTTACTTATTCTGCGCCACTTCGCGTAAAAGTACGTCTCCAAAACAAAGAGACAGGTGAGCTTAAGGAACAAGAAGTATTCATGGGTGATTTCCCGCTCATGACAGAATCGGGAACGTTTATCATTAATGGTGCAGAACGCGTCATCGTTTCCCAGCTTGTTCGTTCACCGAGCGTGTACTATAACGCTAAACTCGATAAAAACGGTAAACGTGGATTTGGCGCAACCGTCATCCCGAACCGTGGTGCTTGGCTCGAACTCGAGACAGATGCCAAAGATATCGTTTATGTTCGTATCGACCGTACCCGTAAAATCCCGGTAACGGTGTTGTTGCGTGCCCTCGGATTCGGTACGGACCAAGAGATTATCGACCTTCTCGGGGATGACGAATACCTTCGTAACACCCTTGAAAAAGATAATACAGAGTCTACAGAGAAAGCGTTGATCGAGATTTATGAGCGTCTCCGCCCTGGTGAACCACCAACGGTAGAAAATGCGAAATCACTTCTCGTGTCACGTTTCTTCGACCCGAAACGTTATGACTTAGCGAACGTCGGTCGCTACAAGATGAACAAAAAGCTTCATCTTAAGAACCGTTTGTTCGGTCAAAAATTGGCGGAAACGCTCGTGGACCCAGAAACAGGCGAAGTACTCGCTGAAGCTGGAACAGTCCTCGATCGCCGCAACTTAGATCGTATCCTCCCACACTTGGAGAGCGGCCTCGGTTATGTCGATGCGGAACCAACTGGTGGTGTCGCTGAAGGTGAACCGTTCGGTCTTCAATCAATCAAAGTCATCTCACCAGATGACCCAGATGGAGAGCGTGTCTTGAACATCATCGGAAATGGCAATATCGACCGTAGTATTAAACATATTACGCCGGCTGATATTATCGCTTCAATCAACTACTTCTTCAACTTACTTCACGAAGTCGGAACAACAGATGACATCGACCACTTAGGAAACCGTCGTCTTCGTTCAGTCGGAGAACTTCTCCAAAACCAATTCCGTATCGGGCTTTCTCGTATGGAACGTGTCGTAAAAGAGCGTATGTCGATTCAAGATCAAAACGCGATCACACCGCAGGCGCTTATCAACATTCGTCCGGTTATCGCATCATTGAAAGAGTTCTTCGGTAGCTCGCAATTGTCACAGTTCATGGACCAGACGAACCCGCTCGCTGAGTTGACGCACAAACGCCGTCTCTCTGCACTTGGACCGGGTGGTTTGACACGTGAGCGTGCCGGTTTCGAAGTTCGAGACGTTCACTATTCGCACTACGGTCGGATGTGTCCAATCGAAACACCAGAGGGACCGAACATCGGACTCATCAACTCACTCTCGTCTTATGCGAAAGTGAACGAGTACGGTTTCATCGAAGCACCGTATCGTCGCGTTGACCCGGAAACAGGTCTTGTCACTGGCGATATCCAATATATGACGGCTGATGAGGAAGACCTCTACGTCGTTGCACAGGCGAACATGCCGCTCACAGAAGACGGTCACTTTGCAGACGAACAAGTTCTTTGCCGCTTCCGCGGACAAAACTTGTCAGTTGAGCCAAGCCGAGTCGATTACATGGACGTTTCGCCGAAACAGGTTGTTTCTGCCGCGACAGCATGTATCCCGTTCCTTGAGAACGATGACTCGAACCGTGCCCTCATGGGAGCGAACATGCAACGTCAAGCAGTACCGCTTCTCCAACCAGATTCACCAATCGTCGGTACTGGAATGGAGTACGTGTCTGCGAAAGACTCTGGGGCAGCAATCGTTGCGAAATACCCAGGTGTCGTTGAGCGTGTCACAGCGCGTGAAATCTTGATCCGTCGTACGTCTGACGTTAACGGTTCTGAGGTTTCAGGTGATTTAGACCGCTACAAACTTCAAAAATATGTCCGTTCTAACCAAGGGACATGCTACAACCAAAAACCAATCATCGCAGCTGGCGACCGTGTCGAAAAAGGAGAAATCCTTGCAGACGGTCCGTCGATGGATATGGGTGAGCTCGCGCTCGGCCGTAACGTCGTCGTTGCCTTCATGACTTGGGATGGTTACAACTATGAGGATGCGATCATCATGAGTGAGCGTCTCGTGAAAGATGACGTGTACACATCGATTCATATCGAAGAGTACGAGTCAGAGTCACGTGACACGAAACTCGGACCAGAGGAAATCACACGTGATATTCCAAACGTCGGAGATGACGCGCTTCGTAACTTGGACGATCGTGGAATTATCCGCATCGGAGCTGAAGTCAAGGATGGCGATATCCTCGTCGGTAAAGTAACGCCTAAAGGAGTTACGGAATTGACGGCGGAAGAGCGTCTCTTGCACGCAATCTTCGGTGAGAAGGCACGTGAAGTACGTGATACGTCACTTCGTGTACCAAACGGTGGAGACGGAATCATCTTGGATGTCAAAGTGTTCGATCGTGAAAACGGCGACGAGTTGTCTCCGGGCGTCAACCAGATGGTACGTGTCTACATCGTTCAAAAACGTAAGATTCACGAAGGGGATAAGATGGCGGGACGTCACGGTAACAAAGGTGTTATCTCGCGGATCCTCCCTGAAGAAGATATGCCATACATGCCAGACGGTACACCGGTTGACATCATGCTCAACCCGCTTGGGGTACCATCTCGTATGAACATCGGTCAGGTGCTTGAACTTCACTTAGGGATGGCGGCGAAGAAGCTCGGCATCAAAGTGGCGACACCTGTATTCGATGGAGCGCGTGAGGAAGACGTATGGGCAACGATTGAAGAGGCTGGTATGGATAAAGATGCGAAGACGCGTCTCTATGACGGTCGTACGGGTGAACCGTTCGATAACCGTGTCTCTGTCGGTGTCATGTACATGATCAAACTCGCGCACATGGTTGATGATAAACTTCACGCTCGTTCGACTGGACCATACTCACTCGTTACGCAACAACCGCTCGGTGGTAAAGCACAGTTCGGTGGTCAGCGCTTCGGGGAGATGGAAGTTTGGGCTCTTGAAGCGTACGGCGCAGCCTACACGCTCCAAGAAATCTTGACAATCAAGTCGGATGACACGGTTGGTCGTGTGAAAGCATACGAGGCCATCGTGAAAGGCGAGAGCGTTCCGAAAGCGGGCGTTCCTGAATCATTCCGCGTCTTGATCAAAGAGCTTCAAGCGCTCGGTATGGAAGTCAAGATGATGTCAGCGGATGATGAAGAAGTCGAAATGAAAGATGAAGATGACGACAACATCCCGAACGCAACATCGGCGTTAGAACAAGTCGTTCAACCGACTGTTACGGAAGAGGAATAAGGCGAAAAGGGAGGTCGGCCCCTTGGTAGATGTTAATCGATTTGAATATATGAAAATCGGCTTGGCTTCATCAGAGAAGATCCGTTCGTGGTCTTACGGTGAAGTCAAAAAGCCGGAAACGATCAACTATCGTACACTTAAACCAGAGAAGGACGGATTATTCTGTGAACGAATCTTCGGTCCTACGAAAGACTGGGAATGTTACTGCGGGAAGTACAAACGTATCCGTTATAAAGGAGTCATTTGTGACCGCTGTGGCGTTGAAGTGACGAAAGCGAAAGTGCGTCGCGAGCGAATGGGCCATATCGAGCTCGCGGCACCAGTTTCGCACATCTGGTACTTCAAAGGGATTCCAAGCCGCATGGGGCTTGTTCTCGATATGTCACCACGTGCACTTGAAGAAGTGATTTACTTCGCTTCTTACGTGGTCACAGAGCCAGGTGATACACCGCTCGAGAAGAAACAACTTCTCTCGGAAAAAGAATTCCGTCTCTATCGTGAAAAATACGGTAGTGACTTCAAAGCAGACATGGGTGCTGAAGCGATCCGTACACTCCTTCAAGACGTTAATCTTGAAAAAGAAGTGAGCGAGCTTCGTGAAGAGTTGAAAACTGTCCAAGGTCAACGTCGTACACGTGCGATCAAGCGTTTGGAAGTTCTCGATGCGTTCTTCACATCAGGGAACAATCCGGATTGGATGATCCTTGAAGTACTTCCTGTCATCCCACCAGAGCTTCGCCCAATGGTACAGCTCGACGGTGGACGCTTTGCAACATCTGACTTGAACGACTTGTATCGTCGAGTCATCAACCGTAACAACCGTCTCAAACGTTTGCTCGACCTCGGCGCGCCGAACATCATCGTGCAAAACGAGAAGCGTATGCTTCAAGAAGCGGTTGACGCCCTCATCGACAACGGTCGTCGTGGTCGTCCGGTAACAGGTCCTGGTAACCGTCCGCTCAAATCACTTTCACACATGTTGAAAGGGAAACAAGGTCGCTTCCGTCAAAACCTTCTCGGTAAACGGGTCGACTACTCAGGACGTTCGGTTATCGTCGTCGGACCGAACTTGAAGATGTATCAGTGTGGTCTTCCAAAAGAGATGGCACTTGAGCTCTTCAAACCGTTCGTGATGAAAGAGCTTGTCGGTCGCGGCATCGCTTCGAACATCAAGAACGCAAAACGCAAAATCGAGAAGATGCAACCTGAAATCTGGGGCGTCCTTGAAGAAGTCATCCGTGAGCATCCGGTTCTCTTGAACCGTGCCCCGACACTTCACCGTCTTGGTATTCAAGCATTCGAACCGATTCTTGTTGAAGGTCGTGCGATTCGCCTTCACCCACTCGTATGTACGGCTTATAACGCCGACTTCGATGGTGACCAAATGGCCGTCCACGTTCCGCTTTCTGCAGAAGCACAAGCGGAAGCACGTCTTCTCATGCTCGCTGCACAGAACATCTTGAACCCGAAAGACGGAAAACCGGTTGTTACACCATCGCAGGATATGGTCCTCGGTAACTACTACATCTCACTCGAACGTGAAGATGCCGTCGGTCAAGGGAAAGTGTTCTCGAACGTCAACGAGGCGTTGATCGCTTACCAAAACGGATATGTCCACTTGCACTCGCGTGTGGCACTTCCGGCACGTACGCTCAACAACCCGACGTTCACAGACGAGCAGAACGAGAAATTGCTCATTACGACTGTTGGTAAGATGATCTTCAACGAGATCTTGCCAAACACGTTCCCATACTTGAACGAGCCGACAATGGAAAACTTGCAGGAAGCAACTCCTGATAAGTACTTCATCGACAAAGGGGCGAACGTTGCGGAAGAAATCGCATCACGTCCAATTATCGACCCGTTCAAAAAAGGATTCCTTGGAAAAGTCATCGCGGAAGTGTTCCAGAAGTTTGAAACGACTGAAACAAGCCGCATGCTTGACCGCATGAAAGATCTCGGCTTCAAACACTCGACGAAAGCCGGTGTGACAGTTGGGATCGCCGACATCATCGTACTTCCTGATAAACAGGAAATCTTGGATGAGGCACAAAAACAAGTCGACCAAATCATGAAGTCGTTCCGTCGTGGTCTCATCACAGAAGATGAGCGTTACGAGCGCGTTGTACGTGCATGGAACGAAGCGAAGGATGAAATTCAATCTCGATTGATGAAATCCCTCAACCGCTTGAACCCGATCTTCATGATGTCTGATTCTGGTGCCCGTGGTAACGCATCTAACTTTACGCAGCTTGCGGGTATGCGTGGTTTGATGGCCGCTCCATCTGGTCGCATCATCGAACTTCCAATCAAATCGTCGTTCCGTGAAGGTCTGACGGTTCAAGAGTACTTCATCTCGACTCACGGGGCTCGTAAAGGTCTTGCCGATACAGCCTTGAAGACAGCTGACTCAGGTTACTTGACGCGTCGTCTCGTTGACGTTGCGCAAGATGTCATCATCCGTGAAGAAGATTGTGGAACAGACCGCGGAATCCGTGTTTCTGCACTCCGCGAAGGTACGGAAGAAATCGAAAACTTGTACGACCGTCTCGTCGGACGTACATCGTTTGAAACAGTCACACACCCTGAAACGGGCGAAGTGTTGGTTGATAAGAACGAATTGATCACAGAAGATATCGCACGCGTCATCGTTGATGCGGGTGTCGAGCAAGTTGAAATCCGTACAGCCTTCACATGTAACACGTCACACGGCGTATGTAAGAAGTGTTACGGACGTAACTTGGCTACTGGATCAAACGTTGAAGTCGGGGAAGCCGTCGGTATCATCGCCGCACAATCAATCGGTGAGCCAGGAACGCAGCTTACAATGCGTACCTTCCACACAGGTGGGGTTGCCGGAGACGATATCACACAAGGTCTTCCACGTATCCAAGAGGTATTCGAAGCCCGTAACCCGAAAGGTCAAGCGGTCATCTCGGAAATCTCTGGTACGGTCATCGACTTCACGGAATCGCGTGACAAGCGTGAACTCACGGTCGAAGGATTCAGTGAAACACGTTCTTACACGATTCCATTTGGAGCGCGTCTCCGTGTTCAAATCGGCGATACAGTAGAAGCCGGTGAAGTCTTCACGGAAGGTTCGATCGATCCGAAAGAATTGCTCGCCGTCCGTGGTGTATCTGGTGTTCAGAACTACCTTCTCCAAGAAGTTCAAAAAGTATACCGGATGCAGGGGGTAGAAATTGGTGATAAGCACGTTGAGGTTATGGTTCGCCAAATGCTTCGTCGTGTCAAAGTCATCGAGTCTGGTGACACACCACTTCTCCCAGGTTCACTTGTCGACATCAGCGTCTTCAAAGAAGCGTGTAAAGATGCGATTCGTGACGGAAAACACCCAGCGACTGCAAAACCAGTCCTTCTTGGGATCACGAAAGCATCGCTTGAGACAGATTCGTTCCTCTCAGCGGCTTCGTTCCAAGAAACGACGCGTGTCTTGACAGATGCGGCAATCAAAGGGAAACGCGACTATCTCCTCGGACTCAAAGAGAACGTCATCATCGGTAAACTCGTTCCAGCTGGTACTGGAATGGCTGTCTACCGCGATGTCGAACTTAAAGAAGATGAGGCGCCAGTTGCACTCGAAGATACAACCGTCGAGTAAAATACGTCTTGACAGCGCAGGTTGGCGGTGCTACTATGATTTAGTGCCGCCAATCGGTTGTTGTCGATGACAACGATGTCCAGCAGTCGGCAAGCTACTTGGACGTCCATCCGAACTTTCTACGGGAAGGTTTGGCTGCTACAATTGCCACTTTCAAGGTATAACTCACGTTTTTGCGAGGTCATGGAATGCCTACGCCTCGTAAAAGCGTTTCGTTATGACCTTAAATGAACCACCCGGGTCGGTGGGACTAGAAAATAGCAACATTCAGGAAGGGAGGATCTTCAAAGATGCCTACTATTAACCAGTTAGTCCGTAAAGGACGTAAATCGAAAGTCGTTAAATCTGACTCTCCAGCACTTAACAAAGGTTACAACAGTTTCATCAAGTCACAAACAAACGTGAGCTCACCACAAAAACGTGGTGTTTGTACACGTGTTGGTACAATGACTCCGAAGAAACCGAACTCGGCGCTTCGTAAGTATGCTCGTGTTCGTTTGACTAACCAAATCGAAGTGACTGCGTACATTCCAGGTATTGGCCACAACCTTCAAGAGCACAGCGTTGTTCTTATCCGTGGAGGACGTGTAAAAGACTTACCAGGGGTACGTTACCACATCGTTCGTGGTGCGCTTGACACTGCAGGTGTTGATGGACGTATGCAAGGCCGTTCTAAATACGGTACGAAGCGTCCGAAAGCTGCGAAGAAGTAATTCTCGCCAACTAAAATACAATTGAAATTTTGAAAGGAGGGTACTCGGATGCGTAAAAACCGTGCAGAACGTCGTGACGTTATCGCAGATCCGATCTACAACTCGAAATTGGTAACTCGCCTCATTAACCGTGTCATGTTAGACGGTAAAAAAGGTACAGCTCAAACTATCATTTACAACGCATTTGGCCTCATCGCTGAACGCTCAGGCAAAGAGCCTATGGAAGTGTTCGAAGAAGCAATGAACAACATCATGCCTGTACTTGAAGTTAAAGCACGCCGTGTAGGTGGAGCTAACTACCAAGTTCCTGTTGAAGTTCGTCCAGAGCGCCGTACAACACTTGGTCTTCGTTACCTCGTGAACTACGCTCGTCTCCGCAACGAAAAAACGATGGAGCAACGTATCGCGAATGAAATCATGGATGCAGCCAACAACACTGGTGCGTCTGTTAAGAAACGCGAAGACATGCATAAGATGGCAGAAGCAAACAAAGCGTTTGCTCACTATCGTTGGTAATTTAATCGTAAAGTCCACTCCGCCAAGCATGGCTTAACGGAGTGGCTTTCGGGTATAATCATATCGTGTGCGCGCACACGAAAATCAAACATGCGGAAGGAGAATACCCAGTATGGCAAGAGAATTCTCCCTAAAGAATACTCGTAACATCGGGATCATGGCTCACATCGATGCCGGTAAAACGACAACAACTGAACGTATTCTTTATTACACAGGTCGTATCCACAAAATTGGTGAAACGCACGAAGGTGCTTCACAAATGGACTGGATGGAGCAGGAGCAAGAGCGTGGAATCACGATCACTTCAGCTGCGACAACTGCACAGTGGAATGGCCACCGTGTAAACATCATCGATACACCTGGACACGTAGACTTCACAGTAGAAGTTGAACGTTCACTCCGTGTACTTGATGGTGCTGTTGCTGTACTTGACGCTCAGTCAGGTGTAGAACCACAAACTGAAACTGTATGGCGTCAAGCGACGACATATGGTGTACCACGTGTCGTATTCGTCAACAAGATGGATAAAATCGGCGCAGACTTCTTGTACTCTGTGAAGACGCTCCACGATCGTCTTCAAGCGAACGCTTACGCGATCCAACTCCCAATCGGAGCAGAGGACGATTTCAAAGGGATCATCGATCTCGTTGAAATGAAGACTTACATGTACAACAACGACCTCGGTACTGACATCGAAGTAACAGATGGCTTCCCAGCTGACATGGCTGACCAAGCTGAAGAACTTCGCGGTCAATTGATCGAAGGTGTTGCTGACTTCAACGAAGAGTTGATGATGAAGTACCTTGAAGGTGAAGAGATTTCAATCGATGAATTGAAAGCTGCAATCCGTCAAGCGACACTTAGCGTTGAATTCTACCCTGTACTCGTTGGTTCTGCCTTCAAGAACAAAGGTGTTCAGCTCATGCTTAACGCCGTTGTTGATTACCTCCCATCACCAGTTGATGTTGAGTCAATCAAAGGGATCAACCTCGATACAGAAGAAGAAATCACGCGTGAGCCTTCTGACGAAGCTCCATTCTCAGCACTTGCGTTCAAAGTTATGACTGACCCTTACGTCGGTAAATTGACGTTCTTCCGCGTGTACTCTGGTACAGCTGAAGCAGGATCATACGTGAAGAACTCGACTAAAGGGAAGCGTGAGCGTCTCGGTCGTATCCTTCAAATGCACGCAAACAGCCGTGAAGAGATTCCAATGGTATACGCTGGTGACATCGCCGCTGCTGTTGGTTTCAAAGACACGACTACTGGTGACACGCTTTGCACAGAGAAAGATAACATCGTTCTCGAGTCAATGACGTTCCCAGAACCAGTTATCTCGGTTGCAATCGAGCCTAAATCGAAAGCAGACCAAGATAAGATGGGTCAAGCTCTTGCGAAACTCGCAGAAGAAGATCCAACATTCCGCACTGAAACAAACCCTGAGACTGGTCAAACGATCATCTCTGGTATGGGTGAGCTTCACCTTGATATCCTCGTTGACCGTATGCGTCGCGAATTCAAAGTAGAAGCTAACGTTGGTGCACCACAAGTTGCTTACCGTGAAACAATCCGTGGCGCTGCGAAGATCGATTCGAAATTCGTTCGTCAGTCTGGTGGACGCGGTCAGTACGGTCACGTTGTCGTAGAATTCGAGCCGAACGAAGAAGGCGCTGGATTCGAGTTCGAGAACAAGATCGTCGGTGGTGTTGTACCACGTGAATACGTCCCAGCTGTTCAAAACGGGATTGAAGAAGCTCTCGAAAACGGTATCCTCGCTGGTTACCCAGTAGTTGACGTTAAAGCTCGCCTCGTATTCGGATCGTACCACGATGTCGACTCGAACGAGATGGCGTTTAAAGTTGCTGCTTCGATGGCGGTTAAACAACTTAAGGACCAAGCGAAAGCTGTCATCCTTGAGCCAATGATGCGTGTTGAAGTTGTTATCCCTGAAGAATACATGGGTGACATCATGGGTGACGTAACGTCACGCCGTGGACGCGTAGAAGGTATGGAAGCTCGCGGTAACGCACAAGTCGTTAAAGCGATGATTCCACTTTCAGAAATGTTCGGTTACGCAACATCACTTCGTTCACGTACACAAGGACGTGGAACGTACTCGATGCACTTCGATCACTACGAAGAAGTACCGAAATCAATTGCTGAAGAAATCGTCAAAAAAGCGAACGGCTAATAACGGTTGTATCGCTAGATTGATTGTTGTAAGCTAAGGAGGACGTATGTTAAAAGTAACCTACGTCTTCCTAGTTAAATAAAAACTAATCGTTTAATAGAGGAGGAATCTAGAATGGGTAAAGAAAAATTCGACCGTTCTAAACCGCACGTTAACGTTGGTACAATCGGCCACGTCGACCACGGTAAAACAACTTTGACTGCAGCAATCTCTGCTGTACTTTCACGTGCACAAGGTAAAACAGCTACTAAGTTTGACCAAATCGATGGTGCTCCAGAAGAGCGCGAGCGCGGTATCACAATCGCAACAGCTCACATCGAGTACGAAACTGACAAGCGTCACTACGCACACGTTGACTGCCCAGGACACGCTGACTATGTTAAAAACATGATCACTGGTGCTGCTCAAATGGACGGCGCGATCCTCGTTGTATCTGCAACAGATGGCCCAATGCCACAAACACGTGAGCACATTCTTCTTTCACGTCAAGTAGGTGTTCCTTACATCGTAGTCTTCATGAACAAAGTTGACATGGTAGACGACGAAGAGCTCCTCGAACTCGTTGAAATGGAAATCCGTGAACTTCTTTCTGAATACGACTTCCCAGGCGACGACCTCCCTGTAATCAAAGGTTCTGCACTTGGCGCACTTAACGGTGAAGCTCAGTGGGAAGAAAAAGTTATGGAACTCATGAACGCTGTTGATGAGTACATCCCAGAACCAGTTCGTGACACAGACAAAGACTTCATGATGCCTGTTGAGGACGTATTCTCAATCACTGGTCGTGGTACTGTAGCGACTGGTCGTGTTGAGCGTGGTGTTCTCCGCGTCAACGACGAGATCGAAATCGTTGGTCTTACAGAAGAAACTAAGAAAACTGTATGTACTGGTGTAGAGATGTTCCGTAAGCTTCTTGACTATGCTGAAGCTGGCGACAACATCGGTGCACTTCTCCGTGGTGTATCACGTGACGACATCGAGCGTGGACAAGTACTTGCTAAGCCAGGTTCAATCACACCACACTCAAAATTCAAAGCATCAATCTACGTTCTTTCTAAAGAAGAGGGTGGCCGTCACACGCCATTCTTCGCGAACTACCGCCCGCAGTTCTACTTCCGTACAACTGACGTAACAGGTATCGTTCACCTTCCAGAAGGTACTGAAATGGTAATGCCAGGAGACAACATCGAGTTGACGATCGAATTGATTTCTACAATCGCGATCGAAGACGGTACACGTTTCTCTATCCGTGAGGGTGGCCGTACTGTAGGTGCTGGTTCAGTAACAGAAATCATCGAGTAATCGATTGATTCAACTGAACAACTTCAAGCAGTCCGCAATATGCGGGCTGCTTTTTTGTGTTTCTGGATGAGCGTGGTAAGATGAAGCATACGAGAAAGGAGTGACGTCATGTTGAAACAATTAGAGACGGTTTGTCGCTTGAATGGAATCGCATATCGTATCGGTGGTTCGCAACTGTTAAAGCATCATGGCATTGTCGACGAAACGAATGACATTGATGTTTTCGTAGAGCCCGATCAGTTTGAACGGTTAGACCAGATCTTGAGTCGTGCCGGAGAGAAACAATCATCTGAACCACATGAGGCATACTTGACGACGTACTTTGGGGAGTATGTTTTCGAGGGGACCGACGTAGATGTCATGTCCAGTTTTCGCATGAAGTGTACTGACGGCATCTATACACATCCTTATATAGAAGCAGAAGGGAACTGGATGCACCTCGAAGAATGGATTGTCCTTTATACAGTCATCGGTCGAGAGGATAAACTGACGCGTCTGGCTCGCTATTTTGAGACACACGATATAAATGAAGGAATTGTTCATGCGTGTTTAAGAAGAGCCCCACAATCGGTCGTAGAAGGGGTAACGGAGCGATTTGGAGAGATGATGAAACGCTAGGTCGAGTTGACATGGGAGTTCGTTTGAAAAATAGTTCAATAAAAGAATGAATTTTCTCTTGCAAAAGCTCGCGAATCTTGTTACATTAGGGAACGTTGAGCAACTCATCAGACAACCAGCAACTTCAAAAATCTAATCTTGCATTCCATGACCAGATTAGATATAATGATTAAGTGTTTGTGCGAGTGGTGAGAGACTTTACAGCAGAAAATGGGTCCAATCGTTGATTTGCAATGATCGGATGCCTCTGCTGACACAAGCACGCTGCGTTGAAGCGGGAGGTTATGACACGCCAGGCAGCATTGCCATGGCCGGTGTGGAAATTTCCGCGGAGAATTGTCTATTTTTAAAATAGGCGACAAAGGAGGGAAACAAACATGGCAAATGAAAAAATTCGTATTCGTTTAAAAGCATATGACCATCGCGTTCTCGATCAATCAGCTGAGAAGATCGTTGACACTGCGAAGCGTTCAGGTGCAAAGGTATCGGGTCCAATCCCGCTCCCAACTGAAAAATCGGTTTACACGATCCTTCGTGCGGTTCACAAGTACAAAGATGCTCGTGAGCAGTTCGAAATGCGTACACACAAACGCTTGATCGACATCGTAAACCCAACACCGAAAACAGTCGATTCGCTTATGCGTCTCGAGTTACCATCAGGTGTAGACATCGAAATCAAACTTTAATTCTTCATATAGTAGATACTAGCCAGAAGAGACAATTAATTATTTAACAGGAGGTGTATCTCATGGCTAAAGGAATCTTAGGAACAAAACTTGGTATGACTCAAATCTTCAACGAAGCAGGCGAAGTTGTACCGGTAACAGTAGTTGCTGTAGAAGGTAACGTCGTTCTTCAACTTAAAACAGTTGATACAGACGGTTACGAAGCAGTTCAACTTGGTTTCGGAGACATCAAAGAATCACGTCAAAACAAACCATCAAAAGGTCACGCTGCGAAAGCAAACGCGACACCTAAGCGCTTCATCAAAGAAGTTCGTACTTCAGTAGAAGGATACGAAATCGGTCAAGAGATTAAGGCAGACATTTTCGCTGCAGGTGAATTAGTAGACGTTACAGGTACATCGAAAGGTAAAGGATTCCAAGGTGCGATCAAGCGTCACGGACAATCACGTGGACCAATGGCTCACGGTTCGCGCTACCACCGTCGTCCTGGTTCGATGGGTCCTGTCGCTCCTAACCGCGTATTCAAAGGGAAACTTCTTCCTGGTCAAATGGGTGGAGAGCGTAAAACAATTCAAAACCTTGAAATCGTTAAAGTTGATGTGGAACGCGGCCTTCTCCTCGTGAAAGGTGCTATCCCAGGCGCTCGTAAATCGAACGTCATCATCAAATCAGCGGTCAAAGGTAACTAATTAACTGCACGGAAAGGAGGAATTACGAATGCCTAAAGTAGCTTTGCTTAACCAAACAGGTTCACAAGTTGGCGAAATCGAATTGGCAGAAGCCATCTTCGGAATCGAGCCAAACGAATCAGTACTTTACGACGCAATCGTCATGCAACAAGCATCACGCCGTCAAGGTACTCACGATACGAAAGGTCGCTCGGAAGTACGCGGTGGCGGCCGTAAACCATGGAAACAAAAGGGAACTGGTCGTGCGCGCCAAGGTTCTATCCGCTCACCACAATGGGTTGGTGGTGGTACAGTCTTCGGTCCAACACCACGTTCATACTCTTACAAACTTCCTAAGAAGGTTCGTCGTTTAGCACTTCTCTCGGCTCTTTCGTCGAAAGTACAAAACAACGAAATCATCGTCCTCGAAGGCCTTGCTTTCGATGCACCAAAAACAAAAGATATGGCTGCTGTACTCAACAGCTTATCAGTAGAACGTAAGGCTCTTGTAGTCACAGCGGACTACAATGAGACTATCGCTCTCGCAGCTCGTAACATCCCAGGAGTGACTGTGATCGACGCAGCAGGCGTAAACGTTCTTGACCTCGTTGCTAACGACAAAGTCATCTTCACTAAAGATGCGGTTGCGAAGGTAGAGGAGGTGCTTGCATAATGGCTCAAGCATACGATATCATCAAACGTCCGATCATCACTGAGCGTTCAGTTAGCCTCATGGAAGCTAACAAATACGTTTTCGAAATCGACGTAAAAGCGACTAAATCGCAAGTGAAACACGCTATCGAAACAATCTTCAATGTGAAAGTTGCTTCGGTAAACACAATGAACTACAAACCGAAAGCGAAACGTGTCGGTCGTCACGCTGGTTACACAGCTCGCCGTAAAAAAGCGATCGTAACTCTTGCAGAAGGCAACACAATCGACTTCCTCGGTTAATTAACTACCTTAGAAGAAAAGGAGGGAATCCTCGATGGCAATCAAAAAGTTTAAGCCGACCACTAACGGTCGTCGTAACATGACATCTCTCGACTTTGCAGAGATCACAACGAATCGCCCTGAAAAATCGTTAACTGAAAAGCTTTCGAAAAAAGGCGGACGTAACAACCAAGGTCGCTTGACTGTTCGTCACCAAGGTGGCGGTCACAAGCGTAAATACCGTATCATCGATTTCAAACGTAACAAAGATGGCGTTGCAGGACGCGTAGCAACGATCGAATACGATCCAAACCGTTCAGCAAACATCGCACTCATCAACTATGTAGATGGTGAGAAACGTTACATCCTCGCTCCTAAGGGCATCAAAGTAGGCATGGAAATCATGTCTGGTCCTGAAGCGGATATCAAAGTGGGGAACGCTCTTCCACTCGTAAACATCCCTGTCGGTACAACAATCCACAACATCGAGCTTAAGCCTGGTAAAGGCGGTCAGCTTGTTCGTGCGGCTGGTGCATCGGCACAAATCCAAGGACGTGACGGCAAGTACGTCATCGTTCGTCTTCAATCAGGTGAATCACGCTTGTTCCTCGGCACTTGCCGCGCGACAATCGGTTCAGTTGGTAACGAAGAACACGAACTCGTAAACATCGGTAAAGCAGGACGTTCACGTTGGTTAGGCAAACGCCCAACAGTACGTGGTTCTGTCATGAACCCGGTTGATCACCCACACGGTGGTGGTGAAGGTCGTGCGCCAATCGGTCGTTCGGGCCCACTTACTCCTTGGGGTAAACCAGCTCTTGGTCTTAAGACTCGTAAGAAAAACAAATCGAGCGACATGTACATCCTTCGTCGCCGTAAGAAATAATTACTACATGATTCTCGGGCGGTTCGAAAGGGCCGTTCCCGAATCATTCCAAAGGGAGGTTCTAACATGGGTCGCAGCTTAAAAAAAGGTCCATTCGCAGATCACCACTTGCTCGCTAAAGTTGACAAACTCAACGAATCTGGTGAGAAGCAAGTCATCAAAACTTGGTCACGTCGCTCGACGATCTTCCCAGAATTCATGGGTCACACGTTCGGTGTGCACGATGGTCGTAAACACGTACCAGTATTCGTGACAGAAGACATGGTTGGTCACAAACTTGGTGAATTCGCTCCAACACGCACGTACAAAGGTCACGGATCAGACAAGAAAACGAAACGGTAATTTGAGGGGAGGTCAAATCCATGCAAGCTAAAGCATCAGCTAATATGGTCCGTCTTGCTCCTCGCAAAGCACGTCTCGTTGTAGACTTAATTCGCGGGAAACAAGTCGGCGAAGCGCTCTCTGTCCTTGCTCACACGAACAAGGCAGCATCGCCAGTCGTTGAAAAAGTATTAAAATCAGCGATTGCTAACGCAGAGCACAACTACGATATGAACATTGAGAACCTCGTTGTAACAGAAGCTTACGTAAACGAAGGTCCAACACTCAAACGCTTCCGCCCACGTGCGATGGGTCGCGCAAGCCGTATTAACAAACGCACAAGCCACATCCACATCGTGGTAACTGAGAAATAAGGAGGGATATGTAGTGGGTCAAAAGGTAAATCCGCACGGTCTTCGCGTTGGTGTTATCAAAGACTGGGATTCGCGTTGGTACGCTGAGAAAGACTACGCTGATCTCCTTCATGAAGACTTCGTTATTCGTGAATACATCGAAAACAAAATGAAGGATGCTAGTGTTTCTAAAGTTGAAATCGAACGCGCTGCAAACCGCGTGAACATTTCGCTTCACACTGCGAAGCCAGGTATGGTAATCGGTAAAGGTGGTTCTGAAATCGAATCACTCCGTAAACACATTACAAAAATCGCTGACGGAAAACGCGTTCACATCAACGTTGTTGAAGTGAAAAACGCTGACGCTGTTGCGAAGCTTGTAGCAGAAAACATTGCTCGTCAATTGGAAGGTCGCGTATCATTCCGTCGTGCAATGAAACAATCAATTCAACGTTCGATGCGTACTGGCATCAAAGGGATCAAAACAGAAGTTTCTGGTCGTCTTGGTGGCGCTGATATCGCTCGTTCAGAGAAATACTCGGAAGGAACAGTTCCACTTCACACACTCCGTGCCGACATCGACTACGGAACAGCTGAAGCTGACACAACTTACGGTAAAATCGGCGTAAAAGTTTGGTTATACCATGGTGAAGTTCTTCCAACAAAAAACAACACAGCGAAAAACGCTGAATAATAAACACTCTTTCAGGAAGGAGGCAACACACTATGTTGTTACCTAAACGCGTGAAATATCGTCGTGTACACCGTGGTAAAATGCGCGGGAATGCTAAACGCGGCACAACTGTACACTTCGGTGAGTTCGGTCTCCAAGCTCTCGAAGCGAGCTGGATTACAAACCGTCAAATCGAATCAGCACGTATTGCAATGACACGTTATATGAAACGTGGTGGTAAAGTGTGGATCAAGATCTTCCCACACAAGCCGTACACTAAAAAGCCTCTCGAAGTCCGAATGGGTTCGGGTAAAGGTGCTCCAGAAGGCTGGGTAGCTGTAGTTAAGCCTGGCAAAGTAATGTTCGAAATCGCAGGTGTATCTGAGGAAGTGGCACGTGAGGCACTTCGTCTTGCATCGCACAAACTTCCAGTAAAATGTAAGTTCGTGAAACGTGAAGAAAATGGTGGTGATACGAATGAAAGCAACTGATCTCCGTCAATCAACAACTGAAGAGCTCAACGGTAAAGTGGGCGAGTGGAAAGAAGAACTCTTTAACCTTCGCTTCCAACTTGCTACAGGTCAGCTTGAGAATCCTGCTCGTATCCGTGAAGTACGCAAGTCGATTGCGCGTGCTAAAACGATTCTTCGTGAACGCGAACTCGGCATCAACAACGGCTAATTACATCGGATTCTTGAGAGGAGGTAACACTCATGGAACGCAACAACCGTAAAGTGTTCACTGGTCGCGTCGTGTCTGACAAAATGGACAAAACGATCGTCGTCGCAGTAGAAACAAAGGTTCGTCATAAACTTTATGGCAAACGTGTAAACTACACGAAGAAATATAAAGCACACGATGAGAACAACGTCGCTAAAGTGGGCGATATCGTTCGCATCGCGGAAACACGTCCTCTTTCTAAAGACAAACGTTTCCGTCTTGTAACAGTAGTAGAAGAATCAGTAATCATCTAATAACAGTTCGGATTTATTAAACATCCGGAGGGAGGTACACTCGCATGATTCAACAAGAATCTCGCTTGAAAGTAGCAGACAACTCTGGCGCGCGTGAACTGTTGACAATTAAGGTTCTCGGTGGTTCTGGTCGTAAGACTGCAAACATCGGTGACGTTATCGTCGCTACGGTAAAACAAGCAACACCAGGTGGCGTTGTTAAAAAAGGTGACGTTGTCAGAGCAGTTGTCGTTCGTACAAAACGCGGCGCTCGTCGTAAAGATGGTTCGTACATCCGTTTCGATGAGAACGCAGCAGTCATTATCAAAGATGACAAGAGCCCACGCGGCACACGGATCTTCGGGCCAGTTGCACGTGAACTTCGTGAAAAAGAATTCATGAAGATCGTTTCGTTGGCACCGGAAGTACTTTAATTTCCAATTTCAATCCTATAAGGAGGTGCGCAAACGATGCATGTTAAAAAAGGCGATACAGTCCAGGTAATGTCTGGTAAAGATAAAGGCAAGCAAGGGGTTATCCTCAAAGCTATGCCAAGCAAAAACCGCGTAGTGGTTGAAGGCGTAAACGTGATGAAAAAACACTCAAAACCTTCACAAGCGAATCCACAAGGCGGGATCCTTGAGATCGAAGCACCAATTCACGTCTCGAACGTAATGCCGCTCGACCCTAAAACTGGCAAACCAACTCGTGTTGGTTTCAAAGTAGTCGATGGTAAAAAAGTTCGTGTCGCGAAATCGGGCGAATCACTCGATAAATAAGAAGAACGTGACGAAAGGAGGTCCATTCGACTATGAACCGTTTGCAAGAGAAGTATAAAAGCGACATCGTGAAAGCGATGATGGATAAATTCAACTATGACTCGGTCATGCAAGTACCGAAAATCGAAAAGATCGTCATCAACATGGGTGTAGGTGATGCTGTTTCGAACTCGAAAGCACTTGACATGGCAGTTGAAGAATTAACAATTCTTTCAGGTCAAAAACCACTCGTAACGAAAGCGAAGAAATCAATCGCTGGTTTCAAGCTTCGTGAAGGTATGCCAATCGGTGCGAAGGTTACACTTCGTGGCGAGCGTATGTACGATTTCCTCGACAAATTGGTAACTGTTTCACTTCCACGTGTACGTGACTTCCGCGGTGTATCGAAGAAAGCATTCGACGGACGCGGTAACTACACGCTTGGCGTGAAAGAGCAACTTATTTTCCCTGAGATCGATTACGATAAAGTATCTAAAGTACGCGGTATGGACATCGTTGTTGTTACAACAGCAAACACAGACGAAGAAGCACGTGAATTGCTCACACTTCTCGGTATGCCATTCCAAAAATAATCTAGAGGGAGGTCGACAACATGGCTAAAAAGTCAATGGTGAATCGCGAACTTAAACGCGAGAAACTCGTTGCCCAGTACGCTGAAAAGCGTGCGAAGTTGAAAGCTGAAGGCGATTATATCGGACTCAGCAAATTGCCACGTAACTCGTCACCTGTACGCTTGCACAACCGTTGCAGCATCACAGGTCGTCCGCATGGTTACATGGGTAAATTCGGGATCAGCCGTATCAAGTTCCGTGATCTTGCATACAAAGGTCAAATCCCTGGTGTTAAAAAAGCAAGCTGGTAATCCACTAACAGTGTGAAAGGAGGTACATCGCATGGTAATGACAGACCCTATTGCAGATATGCTTACACGTATCCGTAACGCTAACATGGTTCGCCATGAAAAAATGGAGCTTCCAGCTTCGAACATTAAACGTGAGATCGCTGAAATCCTTAAGCGTGAAGGTTTCATTCGCGATGTTGAATATATCGAGGACGCTAAACAAGGTACACTTCGTCTTTTCCTTAAATATGGAGCAAGCAACGAACGTGTAATCACTGGTCTCAAACGTATTTCGAAACCAGGTCTTCGCGTATACGCAAAAGCTGATGAAGTGCCTAAAGTACTCGGAGGACTCGGAATCGCAGTTCTTTCGACATCTAAAGGTCTTATGACTGATAAAGAAGCTCGCCAACAACAAGTCGGCGGCGAAGTGATCGCCTACATCTGGTAAGTCACTTTTCTAACAAGAACGGAGGTGTAATCAATGTCACGTATTGGTAAAAAACCAGTTACGATTCCTGCTGGCGTTACTGTAACAGTTGCTAATGACAACACGGTCACAGTAAAAGGTGCTAAAGGTGAACTTTCGCTTTCAGCTAACCCGGCATTGGAAATCAAAGTTGAAGAGAACGAATTGACGGTTGTTCGTCCAGACGAATCGAAAGAAAGCCGCACAATTCACGGTACGACACGTGCCCTTATTGCCAACATGGTACAAGGTGTGTCGAACGGATTCCAAAAAACACTTGAGATCTCGGGGGTTGGTTACCGTGCTACGAAGCAAGGTAACAAACTCGTCCTCAACCTCGGCTACTCGCACCCAATCGAGTACGTTGCTGAGGAAGGTATCGAAATCGAAGTTCCTTCAAACACGCAAATCATCGTAAAAGGGATTAACAAAGAGCGCGTTGGTCACGTTGCTGCTCAAATCCGCTCGTACCGTGCTCCAGAACCTTACAAAGGTAAAGGTGTTCGTTACTCTGATGAACGTATTCGCCGTAAAGAAGGTAAGACTGGTAAGTAATTCGTCACGAAATGAACGGAAAGGAGTGGCATAAATGATCACAAAGGCAGATAAAAATGCAGTTCGTAAAAAACGTCATGCTCGCGTACGTCGTACGATCTCGGGGACAGCAGCTCGTCCACGTTTGAACGTATTCCGTTCGAGCAAGCACATTTACGTTCAACTTATCGATGACGCGTCACAAACAACGCTTGTGTCTGCATCTTCGAAAGATAAAGCTCTCGATCTTACAAATGGCGGTAACGTTGAAGCAGCGACAGCTGTTGGTAAACTTGCTGCAGAACGTGCACTCGAGAAAGGTATCGACACAGTTGTGTTCGACCGTGGTGGATACCTCTATCATGGCCGCGTCAAAGCTGTTGCAGAAGCAGCTCGTGAAGCAGGTCTTAAATTCTAATAAAAAGGAGGGGACACTCGATGCGCCAGTTAGACGTTAACATGGAACAACTTGAAGAACGCGTTGTTACCGTAAACCGCGTCGCGAAAGTCGTAAAAGGTGGCCGCCGCTTCCGTTTTGCTGCTCTCGTAGTCGTAGGTGACAAAAATGGTCACGTCGGTTTCGGTACAGGTAAGGCACAAGAGGTGCCAGAAGCGATTCGCAAGGCTATTGAAGCCGCTAAGAAAAACATGGTACAAGTACCTATGGTTGGTACAACAATTCCACACGAAATCACAGGAGTATTCGGAGCAGGTCGTGTATTCATGAAACCAGCTTCTGAAGGTACTGGGGTTATCGCTGGTGGTCCAGTTCGTGCGGTGCTCGAACTTGCAGGTGTAGGTGACATCCTTTCGAAATCGTTAGGTTCAAACACACCGATCAACATCGTCCGTGCGACGGTACAGGGCTTGACTGAGCTCAAAAAAGCAGAGGAAGTTGCTAAACTACGTGGTAAAAGCGTAGAAGAACTTCTTAACTAAGGGAGGGAACTAGACATGGCGAAACTCGCAATCACCCTCACACGCAGCACAATTGGTCGTCCGGAAGGTCAGCGTGTTACTGTACGTACACTCGGTCTTCGCAAAATGCATCAAACGGTCGTTGTCCCAGACAACGTCGCGATGCGCGGTATGATCAATAAAGTGTCGCACCTTGTGACTGTAAAAGAAATCAACGAATAATAAAGATTTTAATAAATAAGGAGGTGCCACTATGAAACTCCATGAATTGAAGCCAACTCCAGGTTCACGTCACGAACGTAACCGTGTCGGTCGCGGTATGGCGACTGGTAACGGTAAAACTTCTGGCCGTGGACACAAAGGTCAAAAAGCTCGTTCGGGCGGTGGCGTTCGTCCAGGATTCGAAGGTGGACAAAACCCACTTTACCGTCGTCTTCCAAAACGCGGTTTCAACAACCCAACTCGTAAAGAGTACGCGGTTGTTTCCCTAGACACGCTTAACCGTTTCGAAGCAGGTACTGAAGTTACTCCAGAACTCTTAATCGAGACTGGTGTAGTCAGCTCTGCTAAAGACGGAATCAAGGTCCTTGCTAACGGCAAGCTTGAAACTAAATTGACTGTAAAAGCCAACAAGTTCTCGGGTGCAGCGAAAGAAGCAATCGAAGCAGCTGGCGGTACAGTTGAGGTGATCTGATGTTTCAGACGATCTCCAATATGTGGCGCGTGAAAGATATTCGACAGCGTATTCTCTTCACACTCGCAATCATCATCATTTTCCGCATCGGGGCTCATATCCCGGTGCCGATGGTGAATACGGATGTGTTGCGTTTTGACTCAGGAGGTCTTCTTGACTTCTTGAACTTGTTTGGAGGAAATGCTTTACAGAACTTCTCCTTGTTCGCAATGGGGATCATGCCGTACATTACGGCATCGATCGTTGTGCAACTTTTACAAATGGACGTCGTTCCAAAGTTTGCCGAATGGGCAAAACAAGGAGAGGCGGGCCGTAAAAAGTTAGCGACGGTCACGCGCTATGGGACGATCATCTTAGGCTTTGTCCAAGCGACTTCATTGTCGTTTGGATTTAACCGCCTCTACCCAGGTCTCGTCAATGAAACATGGGGAACGGCAACTTACTTTGTGATCGCGATTGTACTCACTGCGGGTACAGCGTTCTTGATGTTCCTTGGTGAGATGACAACGGAGAAAGGTGTTGGGAATGGTATTTCCATCATTATCTTCGCTGGTATCGTCGCTGGGTTCCCAAGAATCTTTACGCAGATTTATGAAACAAAACTCCAAAACGCTGGAGATGCATTGTTCATTAACATCGTTTACTTGGTTGTATTGGCCCTTGTCATTTTGGCTGTGACGGTTGGGATCATTTATGTTCAACAAGCGGCACGCAAAATTCCAATCCAATATGCAAAACGCACGGCAAACCGTACCCCAGTGGGCGGTCAGTCGACGCACTTGCCAATCAAACTAAACGCTGCAGGTGTTATCCCGGTTATCTTCGCGATTTCCTTCATGGTAACACCACCAACTGTTGCAAGCTTCATTGCTTCTCCAGAGACAACGCAAAAATTACAGACGTACTTTGACACGACGGCGCCAATCGGAATGTCGATTTACGTTGCGTTAATCATTGCGTTCTCTTACTTCTATACATTTGTTCAGGTCAACCCAGAGCAGATGGCAGAAAACCTGCAGAAGCAAGGTGGTTATATTCCTGGGATTCGTCCTGGGGCGCAAACAGAACAGTACATCACGAAGTTGCTGTATCGATTGACTTTCTTCGGAGCGATTTTCTTATCGCTCGTGGCGATCATGCCGACAATCTTCATTAAGCTTGCCGGTCTTCCAACTTCCGTTCAAATCGGAGGAACGAGCTTATTGATCGTCATCGGGGTAGCCCTCGAAACGATGAAACAAATCGAGAGTCAACTTGTAAAACGACACTATAAAGGCTTTATCCGTTAAAGCGGAAGGAAGGGTTGACCCTTCCTTCCTGTCGTGTTTACAAGCCCTTCGTGAAAATCAAAACTGGAGGCTAACCGAGATGAATCTAGTACTCATGGGCTTACCGGGTGCTGGGAAAGGGACTCAAGCTGCTAAAATCGTAGAAGAGTACCAAATCCCTCACATTTCGACAGGCGACATGTTTCGTGCGGCAATCAAAGGCGGAACGCCACTCGGTAAAGAAGCCAAGTCATTCATGGATAAAGGCGAACTCGTACCGGATGAGGTAACAATCGGAATCGTACGTGAACGTCTTAGCCAAGATGACACTGAAAAAGGTTTCTTACTTGATGGATTCCCGCGTACTGTTGCTCAAGCAGAGGCACTCGAAAGTTTGCTTAAAGATTTGGGGAAACAGATTGACCACGTCGTCAACATCGATGTGGATGCGGAAATTCTCGTTCCACGTTTGACAGGTCGTTGGATCTGCCCAACATGTGGTGCGACATATCACGTGATCTTCAACCCACCAAAAGTGGAAGGCATCTGTGATGTGGATGGGTCGGCTCTCATGCAACGTGAAGACGATAAAGAGGAAACGGTTCGCCGTCGCCTTGACGTCAACATCGAGCAATCGAAACCACTCATTGACTTTTACGCTGAAAAAGGGTATCTTCGTACATTGGATGGAGATCGTCCAATCGATGTCGTATATGCCGATGTCAAAGCATTACTCGGTGATACTGAATGATCATCACGAAGACGCCTCGTGAAATTGCGATTATGCGTGAGGCTGGGCAAATTGTTGCTCGAACGCACCAGGTGCTCAAACAGCACATAAAACCAGGAATCACGACGCTTGAGCTCGACCAGATTGCGGAAGATTACATTCGCAGCCAAGGTGCGACGCCATCGTTTAAAGGCTATAACGGTTTTACCGGTAGTGTTTGCGCTTCGGTGAATGAAGAGCTTGTTCATGGCATTCCAGGAAAACGGGTATTGAACGATGGAGATATTATCTCAATCGACATCGGTGCCTACTATAATGGATACCATGGAGATTCCGCTTGGACTTATCCAGTGGGAACAATCTCAGAAGAGACACAGCGGCTACTTGACGTAACCGAAGAAAGTCTGTATAAAGGATTGGAGCACGCCAAGGCTGGAGGGCGATTGACAGATATTTCACATGCGATTCAAGCATATGTTGAATCACATGATTTCTCTGTCGTCCGCGAATACGTCGGTCATGGTGTTGGACAAAATTTGCATGAAGAACCGCAAATTCCACACTATGGTCCACCGGGGAAAGGGCCGCGCCTGAAGACTGGGATGACGTTAGCTATTGAACCAATGGTTAATGCTGGTCAACGCTATGTTCGAACACTGGCTGATAACTGGACAGTTGTCACAGTGGACGGTAGCATGTGCGCCCACTTTGAGCACACCATCGCCATCACAGACGATGGATACGAGATTTTAACGAAACTCGATTCCGGTGAATGAGGCTCTATTGTTTCATACTGATCCATTCTGGATCCTTCTCTCACAGTAGATGGCAATAGATCGTCTGTGCTCCTAAAGATCTTCATATAGAAAGGGGAATAAATGATGGCGAAACAAGATGTCATTGAAGTGGAAGGCACTGTTGTCGAACCACTTCCGAACGCAATGTTTAAAGTGGAGTTAGAAAACGGCCACACGGTGCTCGCGCACGTCTCAGGGAAAATTCGGATGCACTACATTCGGATCCTTCCAGGTGACCGCGTAACTGTTGAGTTGTCTCCATACGACTTGACTCGCGGGCGGATTACGTACCGTTATAAGTAACTCCGATTTTTCCAGGAGGAGGGTATACTCATGAAAGTAAGACCGTCGGTAAAACCGATTTGCGAAAAATGTAAAGTTATTCGCCGTAAGGGTAAAGTAATGGTAATTTGCGAAAACCCGAAACACAAACAAAAACAAGGTTAATTTCAGAGGAGGTGCACACATGGCACGTATTGCTGGTGTAGATATTCCACGCGAAAAACGTATCGTTATTTCGCTCACATACATCTATGGTATTGGTAAAACAAAAGCACAAGAAATTTTGAAGGCTGCTAACGTTTCTGAAGAGACACGCACACGCGACCTTACTGAAGATGAACTCAACCGTATCCGTGAAGCAATTGACGGAATCAAAGTTGAAGGTGACCTTCGTCGTGAAGTTTCACTTAACATCAAACGTTTGATCGAGATCGGCGCATACCGCGGTATCCGTCATCGCCGTAGTCTCCCTGTTCGCGGTCAAAACACGAAGAACAACTCGCGTACTCGTAAAGGCCCACGCCGTACAGTAGCGAACAAGAAGAAGTAAAGGAGGGAATTGAACAATGGCGAAACGTAAGCAAAACGTACGTTCTAAACGTAAAGTTAAAAAACATGTTGAAGTCGGTGTGGTACACATCCGTTCTACATTCAACAACACAATCATTACAATCACTGACACGCAAGGTAACGCGATCTCATGGGCTACTTCTGGTAACCTTGGATTTAAAGGATCACGTAAATCGACTCCGTTCGCAGCACAAATGGCTGCTGAAACTGCAGCGAAAGTTGCAATGGACAACGGTATGCGTACAGTAGAAGTTAACGTTAAAGGTCCTGGTGCTGGACGTGAAGCGGCTATCCGTGCGCTCCAAGCTACTGGTCTCGAAGTTACTGCAATCCGTGACGTAACTCCAGTTCCGCACAACGGTTGCCGCCCTCCGAAACGTCGCCGCGTATAATCGCTTGAACGTGTGAGGGGTTTACCTAGCACGACAGCTTATACTTTAGCAGTTCAAACTGCACGGCAGGATATACTCAAGGAGGGGTTCAGATGATCGAGATTGAAAAACCAAAGATCGAAACGGTCGAAATCAGCGAGGACGCTACGTTTGGTAAATTCGTAGTAGAACCGCTTGAACGTGGATATGGCACTACTCTCGGTAACTCACTACGTCGAATTCTATTGTCATCGCTCCCAGGTGCAGCGGTAACAGCGGTTCAAATCGATGGCGTGCTTCACGAGTTCTCTACGATTGACGGTGTCGTCGAAGACGTTACTCAAATCGTACTAAACCTCAAGAAGTTAGCACTCAAAGTGTACTCGGAAGAAGAGAAAACGCTTGAGATTAACGTTTCAAGTGCCGGTGCTGTCACTGCGGCAGACATTACCCATGATAGCGACGTTGAAATCTTGAATCCTGAGCTCCACATCGCGACTCTCGCTGACAATGCGACGCTTCGCATGCGTTTGACTGCTCGCCGTGGTCGTGGTTACGTCCAGGCAGAAGATAACAAACGTGATGATATGCCGATTGGGGTCATTCCAATCGATTCGATCTATACACCGATTCAACGCGTGAACTACGAAGTAGATAAAACACGTGTCGGTCAAGACGCTAGCTTTGATAAGCTTTTATTAGACGTGTGGACAGATGGTTCAATTCGTCCGGAAGAAGCTGTATCATTAGGAGCAAAAATTTTGACTGAACACTTGAACATCTTCGTTGGTTTGACAGATGAGGCTCTCAACGCAGAAATCATGGTCGAGAAAGAAGAAGACCAAAAAGAAAAAGTACTCGAAATGACGATTGAAGAACTCGATCTCTCAGTTCGTTCGTACAACTGCTTGAAGCGCGCTGGCATCAACACTGTTCAAGAACTCGCAAACAAATCAGAGGAAGAGATGATGAAAGTTCGTAACCTCGGACGTAAATCACTCGAAGAAGTTCAACACAAGTTGGACGAACTCGGTTTGGGCTTGCGTAAAGAAGACTAAGTTCAACCGAAGGAGGGAAATGTAATGGCTTATTCGAAACTTGGCCGTACAAGCTCGCAACGCAAGGCGCTTTTGCGTGATCTTGCAACTGACCTAATCATCAACGAGCGCATTCAAACAACTGAACAAAAAGCGAAAGAACTTCGCCCAGTCGTTGAAAAATTGATCACTCTTGGGAAACGTGGCGATCTTCATGCCCGTCGTCAAGTAGCTTCATTCGTTCGTAAGGAGAACGCTGGAGAAAAAGACGCAATCCAAAAATTGTTCGAAGACGTGGCTCCACGCTACGCTGAACGTCAAGGTGGATACACGCGCATCATGAAAGTCGGCCCACGCCGCGGTGATGGTGCAGAAGTTGTAATCATCGAACTCGTCTAATTCATTAGGCAGTCAACAGGGCATGCGGTGACGTATTGCCCTGTTTCCACATCAGAAAGGAGTCGACCTATGGAATCACAAATTATGGTACGGGACGTCGTATTTCATTACCCTGGACAATCTGAGCCGGCACTTAACGGCCTGTCGCTCGATGTATATAAAGGGGAATGGCTTGCGATTGTCGGCCATAATGGTTCTGGTAAGTCGACACTGACGAAGTTGTGGAACGGACTTCTTATTCCTGAACAGGGGGAAGTCCGCGTCGAGACACTCGATCCATCGAACGCCGCAGACGTGTGGGATGTTCGAACGCGGATCGGGGTCGTCTTTCAAAATCCCGACAATCAATTTGTCGGGGCGACCGTGCGCGATGATGTGGCATTTTCTCTCGAAAACATGGGACTTCCACGTCAAGAAATGGTTCGTCGAATTGATGACAGTCTAGCGCGCGTTGGATTATCGGAACTAGCGGACCGTGAACCGCATCAGTTATCCGGTGGACAAAAGCAGCGCGTTGCGATAGCTGCGGCTCTCGCAATGCGCCCGCGTGTCCTCGTGCTCGATGAAGCGACCTCGATGCTCGACCCAATTGGGCGACAAGAGGTATTACAAACGGTACGACAGCTCGTCTCAGAAGGGATGACCGTTGTCGCCATTACACACGAGCTCGACGAAGTGTTGTTTGCCGACCGTATCATTGCATTATCGAAAGGTAAGATTGCGATGACCGGTACACCTGAGGACGTGTTTCAACATCCCGATCAGCTTCGTGACATTCAATTGGATGTCCCGTTCATTGTCAGGATGCAACTCGAACTGAAGGCACGTGGCATTCCACTCGATCGTCTGATGCTACAACATTCGGAGTTGGTGAACCATCTATGCCGATACGCATTGAAGAAGTAACATATCAATATCAAATGAATACTCCGTTTGAACGAACCGCGCTGCGCGATGTGAATGTAACCATTCCGTCGGGAGCGCTTGTTGCGTTTCTTGGGCATACAGGCTCGGGGAAATCAACGCTCGTTCAACATATGAACGGATTATTACGACCGACTGATGGACGTGTCGTGGTCGATGACATCACAGTCACACCGATTCGAACGCGTCGTGATAAAAAACAAAATCTCTTGCCGCTTCGGCGTCGCGTTGGGCTCGTCTTTCAATATCCTGAGCACCAATTGTTTGAAGAGACGGTCGAACGCGACGTCATGTTCGGTCCGCGCAACTTTGGCGCGACAGATGCCGAAGCAAAAGAGCGTGCCCATGAGGCACTTCGTCTCGTCGGTTTAGATGAATCACTATGGGACCGTTCTCCATTTGACCTTTCCGGGGGGCAAATGCGTCGCGTCGCAATTGCGGGCGTCTTAGCGAGCCGCCCCGACGTCCTCATCGTCGACGAACCAACAGCTGGTCTTGATCCAATCGGCAGACGAGATATGCTGGCATTATTTAAACGATTACGAGAAGAGCTGAATCTAACGCTGATTCTTGTTTCTCACGATATGGATGACGTGCTCACTTACGCGGAACGCGTCGTCGTGATGGAGCGTGGACAGGTAGCGTTCGATGGCGATCCGTTTGAGTTGTTTCAGGATGAAGCTCTCGTACGTCGTCTCCAGCTCGATATCCCGCACGTTCTCCGATTCGCCCGTGATCTAGCGCCTGTTTTTGGGGGAACGGTCACTCCACTCGTACGAACGGAGGCCGAATTAGCGGATTGGATCGCAGAGCACTTGAGAGGGGGAGCCGAATGATTATTGGTCAATATATACCGGGTCATTCCTGGCTCCATTCACTCGATGCACGCGCGAAGACACTCTTTATTTTAGGATTTATCCCGGTCGTGTTTTTAGCGGATAACTTATGGACGAACTTGTTTCTATTAGCGTTCACGTTATTTGCGGTGAAACTATCACAACTATCGTGGCGTTATTTATGGAATGGGTTGCGGATGATTCTTTTCTTGATCGTCTTCACGTTGATCTTGCAGTTATTATTTAATCGTGACGGGACACTCCTTTTTGAATTTGGTCCGATTGCCATTTACTCAGAAGGGATTCGGATGGGACTGATCGTCTCGCTCCGGTTCTTCTATCTCGTCATGTTAACGACACTCGTCACGTTGACGACGACACCGATGGAATTGACCGATTCGATTGAAGCGGGTCTGCGACCGTTTGAGCGGATTCGTGTACCGGCACACGAGATTGCCTTGATGTTATCGATCTCGCTTCGCTTCTTACCAACTCTTGCAGACGAGACAGACCGAATCATGAAAGCCCAGCAAGCACGAGGGGTTGATTTGATGAGCGGTCCATGGAAGTCTCGTTTAAAAGGAGTCATCCCTTTATTGATTCCATTGTTCATCTCGGCGTTTAAGCGCGCTGAGGACCTCGCTACGGCGATGGAGGCTCGTGGGTATCGTGGGGGTGAAGGACGGACGAGGTTGCGTGAGATGGAGTGGCAGACGCGTGATACAGCAGTACTGCTGATTTTTGTCGCGTTATCACTCATATTGTTCGGATTGAGAGGGATTGGATGAGACGGATTAAACTGACAGTTGCCTATGACGGGACACACTACGCGGGATATCAAGTACAGCCAAATGGGAATACGATTCAAGCGGAGATTGAAGCAGTTCTAACACGAATGCATCGCCATCCCGTCAAAATTGTCGCCTCAGGTCGTACAGACGCTCGTGTCCATGCCTTAGGACAAGTGATTCATTTTGACACTTCGTTACAGATGCCGGCGGAGCGGTTTGTCAAAGCGTTGAACGCGATGCTGCCCGACGACATCCTCGTCAAACAAGCAGAAGAAGCGGATGCTGGGTTCCATGCTCGATATGGGGCGAAGCGAAAAGAGTATCGCTATCATATCCGTAAGACCGAGGATCCATTCAGAAGGTACTATGCTGCCACGGTGACGTATGACCTTAGCCTTGATCGAATGCGTGAGGCGATGGAGCGGCTAGTCGGCACCCACGACTTTACATCGTTCTCTGTGACAAAGGCGGAAGTCGAGGACCGTGTTCGTACCATCTTTGAAGCAGAAGTGCTCGAAATGGGGGATGAGATCGTATTCCGTTTCGTCGGTTCTGGTTTCTTATATAATCAAGTACGTATCATGGTAGGGACGGTCATTGAGGTAGGGAGAGGCAAATATAAGCCGGCTGACATCACCGAAATGCTGGAAGCGAAAGACCGCCGTATGGCGGGGATTACCGCGCCCCCACACGGTTTGTATTTATGGAATGTGAATTATGAAAAAGTAGATTGACATTCCCTCTATAAAATCGTATTATATTCATTGGCATTTCATTTTCACATTTAGAGATGAACCACAATCTTAGCCCCGTAAACTAGGATTATGATAAAGCATCAAAAAAATTAAGTGAACAGACATTTTAGGAGGTATTCCACATGCGCACAACATTCATGGCTAAAGCATCTGAAGTAGAACGCAAATGGCTCCTTATCGACGCAGAAGGCAAAACACTCGGTCGTTTGACTAGTGAAGTAGCATCACTTCTTCGCGGTAAGCACAAGCCGACTTTCACACCACACGTTGATTGCGGAGACCACGTCATCATCATCAACGCTGAGAAAATCAAATTGACTGGTAACAAATTGAATGACAAGATTTACTACCGTCATTCAGGTCATCCAGGCGGCTTGAAATCACAAACTGCAAAAGAGCTTCTCGCAAAACGTCCAGAGCGTATGCTTGAACTCGCGATCAAAGGGATGCTTCCAAAAGGATCACTCGGTCGTCAACAATTCAACAAACTCCACGTTTACGCTGGAACTGAACACAAGCATGAAGCACAAAAACCAGAAGTTTACGAACTTCGCGGTTAATCGAGACACAGGGAGGAACTAAACGATGGCAGATGTACGTTACTACGGAACAGGCCGCCGCAAACACTCGGTGGCTCGCGTTCACCTCGTTGCAGGTGACGGTAAAGTTGTTGTAAATGGCCGCGATATCTCAGAATACTTCGGTCATGAGACTTTGATCATGATGGCTAAATCACCACTCGTATTGACTGAAACAGAAGGTAAATACGATGTAATCGTTAACGTTAACGGTGGTGGATACACTGGACAAGCTGGAGCGATTCGCCACGGCGTATCACGTGCGCTTCTTCAAGCGGACCCAGAATTCCGTCCAAGCCTCAAAGAAAAAGGCTTCTTAACTCGTGACGCTCGTATGAAAGAACGTAAAAAATACGGTCTTAAAGCAGCACGTCGCGCACCACAATTCTCGAAGCGTTAATCTTCGCGAAGTGGTTCGAACTCTCCATCCTTTCGGGTGGAGAGTTTTTTGTTTGAATTAGTCGATTCCAAAGCCGTCAAGAAAACGCTTTTTTTGATATACTGATATCGAAACAGTTATAAGGGGGAAGCGATATGCTTACAGTAGAGCAAGTACGCGAGGAATTGGCGGGGCTCGTTGATCCAACGATCAACCGAACGCTTGGAGATACAGCGGGAGTCAAAGACATCCGCATTAAAGAAGATTACGTCAGTGTAAAAGTGGCACTCGGACAAACAGGGAGCGGGGAACAGCTTCAGTTACAACAAGAGATCGTCACATTGCTCAAGGGGAAAGGCTTTAAGACGGTCGGGCTTCGCTTTGAAGCATTGAACGATGAAAGTTTGAAGGAGGCAACGAAGCCAGCAATCCTTCGTGAGAATTCAGGAACGACATTTATCGCGATCGCTTCAGGTAAAGGTGGCGTAGGGAAGTCGACAGTATCCGTCAACTTAGCGGTTGCGCTTGCACGTGCTGGGAAGAAAGTTGGATTGATCGACGCGGACATTTACGGTTTCAGTGTCCCAGATATGCTCGGAATCGAAGAACGTCCAGTCGTTCGTGGAGAAAAAATCATTCCAGTTGAGCGATTTGGTGTAAAAGTCATCTCGATGGGCTTCTTTGTTGAAGATAATGCACCTGTTATCTGGCGCGGACCGATGCTCGGGAAGATGCTCAACAACTTCTTTAATGATGTGGAGTGGGGAGACCTTGACTATCTATTGCTCGACTTACCACCAGGAACAGGAGATGTCGCGCTCGATATCCACTCTATGCTCCCATCATGTCAAGAGTTGATTGTGACGACACCTCACGCTACAGCAGCCTTCGTTGCTGCCCGTGCAGGAGCAATGGCGATTAAAACGAACCATAAAGTGTTAGGTATCATTGAGAACATGGCTTACTTCGAAAGTAAGGTCACAGGCGAGAAAGAATACGTATTTGGGTATGGCGGTGGAGAAAAACTCTCAGAAGCACTTAAGAGTAAACTCCTCGCTCAAATCCCACTCGGTCAGCCGTATGACAACGAAGAAGACTTTGCACCATCTGTCTATCGTGATGGGCATCCGTTTGAGCATACGTATGATGAGTTGGCGCAAGCAGTCATTCAACAAATAGAAGGGTGAATCGGTGAGAGATGAAAGTACAAGGTTTTTTACGTTTGTTTTGGACAACGCTCGTGTTTGGGACGTTGTTTGGGTTCCTGATGAATTTATTGGCGAACCCGGGTTATTTGGTCAGTCAGTCCTGGGAGGCAATTGTCACGGCACTCAGTTACTCGAGTACATGGACCGGGATCAGCATGATGGGCTTCTTCGCCTACCTAATCATCCACCGAGTCGGTCTCGACTTGTTTAGAGGACCACGTCTATGGAATCGTGTTCAAGTATTGCTGATTGCTTTCGCAATCTTTGATGCCGTTTATTTACGAATGCTCGCATTTGGGAACGATCATATGTGGCGTTATATCGGTGAGATGGCTGTGCTATTAATTGTCGCTTGGGTAGTTGCTGTAAGTAAGGCGAAACAAACGAATATGAGTGCTTTCATTCCGACACTCTTCTTGATGACGGTGATTACGTTAATCGAATGGATTCCAGCGCTTCAAACAACTGATGAAATCCCATTACTTTGGCCAGCACTCGCGACACTCGTGTTTGCGAACGCCTATCAAGTATTGATGCTTCATCGTTTCCAACAGACTGGACAAGTTGCAGAGCCGACTTCTTCGGAAACAGCGAAGAAGAAAACAAAAAAGCAGATGTCTTCTAAGTCATCCTAACGATCGAGCGGTCGTGGATTACTCCTTGTCAGGGGTTGATCCACGACTGTTTTTTTCTTTTAGTGATGTTAATAGAAAAAAATAAAGTTTTTTTAGAAAAACAGTTGACGGTTTTTTAGGATGCTGATATATTAATAAACGTCGCTGATGTTGTTCACGAAACAATAATCAGAAAGCGAAAAAAATAATAAAAAGTAGTTGACTTTCACAATTCAAATCGCTATTATTAAAAAGTCGCTAACACGACAACGATTGGTCTTTGAAAACTGAACGATGAGGCAAAAATAAGTTTTACAATTTTTGAATGAAGCGCAAGCTTCGTCAATTTAAGAGCTATATCAAATTC
>NZ_JACSKL010000012.1:0-57653 GCF_018617585.1 Exiguobacterium sp. s129 | reverse complement strand
AAAAACCTGAGCCCGGTTGAATACCGGACGCAGGTTCTAAAAGTCGCTTAACAAAATTATTTAGTGTCTAACTTTTTTGGTTCAGTTCAAATTGGTATCTTCTTTTTCAATTCCGGCAAGAAATAACGAAATATTTACAGAAAAGTAATTGTGTTATTTTGTGAGATTACGTATCTTTAAAGATGAAGTCTATATAGGTTTTGTAATCGCTTCCATTGGCTTGATGTCAGACATCTGTCAGTAGAGGTCAAAATCGAGGGTGTGACTTCGGTACGGTCGACTCATACATATTCAAAGGAGGAATATCTGCATGTTGAACTCGAAAACACTCAAGTTCTATCAAGGAATGCTCGCAGCAACGCTCACGGCATCGGTGATCGCCCCGGCGGTCGTGACAGAAGCGGCTCCGGCCAAAAAGACAATCAAGTTGAAGGCGGCGTTCGTCACAGACGGGGATCTTGACGCAGCGCTCGACAAAACGTATCAAGGTAACAAAATCTATTGGTACAAATCGACAGTCGACATGGACAAACTCGGTACATATCAAGTTGCTAAAGGATACATTAAATGGAAGAATCAGTACTTCGAGAAAAAAGTACGCGTCATTAACTATCCGAAAGCAATCATTCCTCCAAAAGGGGACTGGACGTTCAAACACGGTGAGCAATTGACTGGCCAGTTGAACACGCTTCAAATCCAATTCGTCGACCGTGTCCTCCGTCAACCGGTGAAGTGGACGAACCTTTCGACAGACAAGATTGGTGAGTTCGTGGCGACGGCTTCTTACACTCATAAAGGCCGCACTGTGACACTTGACGTTCCTTATAAAGTAGAAGGATACGACCTCTCAATCATGCATACGAACGATACGCACGCGGCGCTCAAATACGCTCCGAACCGTGCGACAGCTGTCAAACAAGTTCGTGCTGAAAAACCAGATAGCTTGTTGATCGATGCGGGAGACGTCTTCTCTGGTTCGCTTTACTTCAACGAGTTCAAAGGACAAGCTGACCTCAAGTTGATGAACTACATGAAGTATGACTTGATGGTACCAGGTAACCACGAGTTCGACCTCGGAACTGAAGAAGGACATAAAGAGTTGTCACAATTCGTTCGTTATGCGAACTTCCCGTTCGTCAGCTCGAACGTCGATTATTCTGGCGACCAATACATGAAGAACTTGTACCGCGATGAAACGACAGAGAAGGCTTACAATGGTCGTCTCTATGAAGGTGTCATCAAAGTGGTTGACGGGAAGAAAGTCGGATTCTTCGGTTTGACGACAGAAGAAACGGCTGACATCGCTAGCCCAGGTCCAATCAAGTTCCAAAACTATATCGATGAGGCGAAGAAAGCGGTCAAGGCGTTCGAAGACATGGGGATTCATCAAATCGTCGCGGTCTCACACCTTGGTTACAACGACAACCCGACAGTCGACAACGACTTGCTTCTTGCTGAACATGTTGACGGCATCGATGTCATCATCGGTGGGCACACGCATTCACGCTTGAGCGCACCTGTCGTCATCTCAGAAAATAAAACAGAGCCGACACTCATCGTCCAAGCCTTCCAGTACAGTGAGTTCCTCGGTACGCTTGACGTCGAGTTCGACAAAGACGGAAAAATCGTTTCGCATGCTGGTAAGTTGATTGACGTGAAAACGCTCGAGCCAGACGCTCGCGCGGTTTCACTTCTTGCACCATTTAAAGAAGATGTCGACAAGATCAGCAACGACCCGATCGGTGTCACGTTGACAGCGGCACTTGAAAACCCACGTGACGAAGGTGACATCGCAGCAACAAGTGTACGTAAGCAAGAGACAGCTCTCGGTAACTTGATTGCAGACGGCATGCTCGCGAAAGCGAAAGACTACGATGCAGACATCATCGCGGCAGTTCAAAACTCAGGTGGTATTCGTTCAAGCATCGATGCAGGCCCTGTCACGACAGGTGAAGTCATCACGGTCCTTCCGTTCGGTAATACACTTGCTGTCATGAACCTCAAAGGTTCTGAGTTGCTTGCGGCACTCGAGCGCAGCGTGAGCGTTTACCCACGTGAGAGCGGCGGCTTCCTCCAAGTATCAGGATTGAAAGTCGAGTTCGACAGCTCGAAGCCAGCGAACGAGCGTATCGTGAAAGTGACATACAACAACGGAACGACTGATGTTGCGATCGATCCGAACGGTATGTACAAAGTTGCGACAAACTACTACACAGCAACGGGCGGCGACAACTATGTCGAGTTCGAAGCGGCATTCAAAGATGCACGTGTAACGGACCTCGGTCTTAGCGACTGGGAAAACCTCCGCGACCACATGCTCGACCTTGGTGAGATCACACCAACGGTTGAAGGTCGTATCGTCGACGTCGCAAAATAAGATGGTTCAATCAGGACATCCTTTACGGGTGTCCTGATTTTTGTTGTGAATTCAATCGAAACAAACAATATGTCCTCTTTGTATTCGATTTGTCATTCAGTTGATTTTGCCTTTTGAATTGAGCGTTTGCTATAATCAATGGGTGTCGAAACGTGATGTTTCAAATAACAGGGCATCGGCTAAAGAGAAAACGATGCCATAATGAATTTGGAGGAACCCCCATGAGTTGGAAACGAAAAGTGAAACGCGGTGTCTATCTAGGCATGCAGCGCGGCAAACGCATCGGTCGTCGGTTGATGAAAGGGACACAGACGCAAGTCCAGACGAGACAGTTCGTCGAGGTCGTCCCGTCTTGGTACGCACGTACATCTGCAAACTACGAACTCGATGGTGCAGCGCTCGTTTCAACGATGGCTGAGAAGCAATTTTTGACGTATGGCGAACGCGCCTCGTCGTTCCGTGGCGTCCCTGGCCCGGATTCGTTCCAGCTCAATCCGTCGATTCGTGAATTTGACGCGAGCTTGAACGTTGAAAAAAGTGGTGACATCGAAGTCACACTACTCGTGATGTTGTATAACGACGAAGAACGGACGCGTGTCGTCCGTGTGAGTGACGGTGTTCGCACGACGGTCGCCCTTCGTGAAAATGAGACGAAGACACGCTTCGTCATTCAAACACAAGGTAAGGGTCGCGCCCTCATCCAATCACTCCTCGTCGATGGCCAACCTCTATGGAACGTGGAAGGGATGGGCAGTGCCGTTGCCGATGCCGACTTTGACGCGATGATCGAGCTGGATGCCTCGACGCTTGAATTGATTTCTCCTGTCGGACGCATCGTCGACTTTTCAGACGAGGCCATCATCGTGACAGGGCAAGGTAGCCAGTACGAGCACTACGGCGTGCAAGAAGCGGCTCTCCCACACGTGGATACGAAGCGCGGGATCGACTTCTCGCTTGCCGACATGGACGACTATGTCTATCGCTTCTATTTAAAAGGAGATGCGTCTCAAACGGCGAAAGCGACATTGTTTGTGGCGACGTATGCACACGGTGAGCGCGATCAACTGATTGAAGTGCCACTCGGCTTCAGTAACGTCTTGAGCCTGACACCTAGCCACGAGTCGGTCCGCTACTTCATCCGCTTCTACGGCGATGGGGCAATCTCAGACCTTAAGCTTGGTGTCATCCGTGAGAATAGCGTCCGTCGTACGGAACAGTTCGATTTAGATCCGACATATTGGACGATTCCGACACCGGAGTCGATTAAATTGAAACAAGATCCGAACGGTCTTCGTCTCGTCTTGGACATCGAGCCGGACGTGCGCCGTTACGTTTCTTATATGGAGACGAATAACCGCTTCACGGTTCTCCCGAAAGAGAACCCGTATACGGTCCGACCGAACCATCGCTATCGCGTCACAGTCGATGGTGAGCTCGGTGCGAACACAGGCGTCGTACTCTATATCATTTCGTACTCGCTGACGGAACGATTGTCGATGCAACAAGTCCAGCTCGGTAGCGAGAAGATTTTCGAGTTCGGGAAAGATGTCCGCTACCTCCGTTTCGCGCTTCGTGTGGATGGACAAGGTGAGACACTCGTCACAGGCATCCGCGTCAGTGAAGAGATTATCACCGACCGTACACAAGTACCGGAATGGGTGGATCCGCGTGAGGCACGTCTATTTGAGACGACACCACGTGAGTTGCATGAGATGAAAGTCGCGGCCATCTTCGATGAGTTCACGACGGCATCGTATCGTCCGGAGTGTGAGTTGATCACCTTCTCACCAGACGATTGGCCAGCCGTCTTGGCTGACCGCCAGCCTGACTTCCTCATGGTCGAATCCGCATGGAAAGGGAACGACAAGACGTGGGAGAAGAAGATCGTCAAGTATGGGACGAACACGTGGGAAGACCTCGATGCACTCCTTGACTGGTGCCGTCTGAATAACGTCCCGACCGTCTTCTGGAACAAAGAGGATCCGATTCACTACGATCGCTTCATCGAGACGGCGAAACGCTTCGACTTCGTCTATACGACGGATGCGAACATCCTCGAGAACTATAAGCGTGACTGTGGGCATGACCGTGTCGGCGCATTGCCGTTTGCGGCACAGCCGAAAGAGCATAACCCGATCCGTCTTCCGGGAACGCGTGAACCGTACGCTTGTTTCGCGGGTTCTTACTATGCCAACCGTCACGAGTCGCGTCGAATCGACATGGACCGCCTGTTCGCAGCTGCTGACAAGTACGGTCTCGTCATCTACGACCGCAACTACGAGATGAACCAGCGCGGGGAGACGGACCAACTTCAGTTCCCTGAACAGTTCCGTCAATCAATACGTGGTAGCTTGAAATATAATCAAATCGCAAAAGCGTATAAAGGCTTCAAAGTCATGCTGAATGTCAACTCGGTCAATGATTCACCGACGATGTTCTCACGCCGTGTCTTTGAAGGACTCGCGTGTGCGACACCGGTCGTCAGTACGCGTTCGGTCGGTGTTAAACAGATGCTCGGCGATTATGTCTTCCTCGATGAGGGCGATGAGATGCTCGAAGAGACATTCCGTAAACTGCTCACTGACGATGCGTTCTATGAGGACGTAGCGATGGGTGGCATGCGTCACGTGCTCAAGAACCACACGTACACGCAACGTCTCGCACAAGTCGTCAGCACGATTGGTCTTCCGTATCGTGTCGACCATCCGAAAGTCGCGCTCGTCGCATTCGTCCGCTCGACAGAAGAGATGAACCGTGTCGTCGACACGTTCCGTGCACAGGACTACGAGCACAAACATCTCGTCGTCTTCCTCGACAAGTTCGAAGGACATTTAGATGTATACGAGGCATACAACACCGAGGATATCTCGACATTCATGCTCAGCTATTTACCGCAGTACAACGCCTTGTCTGAAATCATGGACGGGTTTGATTGGATGGCCTACATCCAGACGGCGGATTACTATGGTCCTTCTTACATCTCTGACTACATGTTGGCGACGCGCTATGCGGAAGCGAACATTTTGACGAAAGAGGACTACTTCACTTGGAACGATACGCTCGAGAAGGTCGATTCGGATGGCACATATCGCTATGTGTTCGATGCGACGCCTTCACGTTCGATCATGAAGCCGGACGTTCTCCGCTTCTATAGCGTCCGGGAAGCGCTTGACGTCCTCGCGACAGATGCGACGCTAAAAGAGTTGGCTCAATCCGGTGAACGAATCTTTAGTACAGACCCGTATCAATATGTAAAAGCAGGGAGCGAGATGCCAACAGCAGTCGCTCAGGAGGTACAATTATGACGACACCACTTCGCGTCCTCGTTTATGGGGATGTCAACTTAAACTTGATTGACGGGTCGGCCATCTGGCTGACTTCAGTCGTCTCGATGTTGAAGCAGGACCCATCGATTCACGTCGATGTCCTCCTCAAACGCTCGATCACCAAACCAGAAGTCACGGCGGGCATCAAAGAGTTGCCGAACGTTCGCTTCATCGATTTGTTCGGAGCAAACTCACCGAAGAAAGGGACGCCTTATCACGAACGTGGCGTCCTTCAAGCGGATGAGGCAGCACAAGTGATTGACGAGTTGATGACAAAAGACGGCTATGACTTGGCGTTCGTCCGTGGATTCCAGTTGGCGTATGATCTGTCTCAATATGAACAGACGATGGCAAAGACGTGGACATACATCACAGACTTCACGCACGACCATACTCAAGCGTCGGAAGAAGAACTTGCACGCCTTCGTCAGATTGCGTCGCGTTCGGCCCGGATGCTTTGTCAAACCGAGGCGATGAAGACGTACTTCGAGTCGTTCTTGCCGACGGACCGCCCGTTCTTGATTTTGAACCCGATGATTCCGAATGGGAAAGGGACGCAGCCGACGTTCACAAAACCGAACGATCGCCTCGTCTATACAGGGAAGTTCGCACCGCTTTGGTACACGACCGAGATTTTAGACGCGTTCTCGAAGTTACGCGAGACGTATCCGGCCGAGCTCCATATCGCGGGAGACAAGTTCAACCAAGACCCGAACAACCCGAACTTCAAACAAGAGACGTTAGAGCGTCTGAAATTGGAAGAGGGTATCCATTGGTTGAAAGGGATTCCGCGTGCGGACGTCGAGACGCTCATCGACCGTAGTGCGATCGGTGTATCCTGGCGTCACCCTGAACTCGACGCGAGTCTTGAGCTTTCGACGAAATTGCTCGAATATGGTTCGCTCGGTAAACCGGTCCTCTTGAACCGCAACCCGATGCACGAGCTCATTCTCGGGGAAGACTATCCGCTCTTCGTCAACTCGGAAGAAGCATTCATTGAGAAGGCGCATCTCGCACTTACGGACGAAGAGGTGTACGCTGAAGCGGCGAAGCGTCTCTATGAGATGTCGCAGTATTACACGTTCAGTAACACGTATGCACGTCTTCGTGACGAGCTTTGGTCGATGAAAAAGATTAATCTTCTCTTCGCTGGTCATGACTTCAAATTCTTGCGCCTGTTCATGGACTACTTCCAAAACAACCCGCGCTTCAACGTCTTAATCGACCAATGGGAAGGGCATAAGATTCATGACGTGAATCACAGTAAGTCATGTCTCGAGCAAGCAGACATCATCTTCTGTGAATGGGGTCTTGGGAACGCCGTCTGGTATTCGCATCATAAGAAGCCGCACCAGACAATGATTGTCCGCATCCACCGTCAAGAGAAAGAGACACCGTTCCCACGTGAATACAACCTTCATAACATCGACCGCATCATTTTGGTGTCGCCGTATATGCTTGAGGAGATGTATCGTCTCTTCCGCATCCCGCGTCACAAGATGACGATGATTTATAACGCGGTCGACGGGAAGCGTCTCGTCCAACCGAAAGAGACGGAAGACTTGACGTTCCACTTAGGGATGATCGGGGTCAACCCGAAATTGAAGCGTCTCGACCTTGCGCTCGATATGCTCGAAACGTTGTTACAAGATGACCCACGATACAAACTCTTTATCAAAGGCCATCATCCAAACGACATCTACTGGATCAACAAACGAGAAGACGAGCGTGCCTACTACGACCGCTTGCTCGAGCGATTGGAGCAACCAATCTTCAAAGAGAGCGTCCGCTTCGATGGACACGGGGATGACGTTCCGGAATGGTTGACGAAAATCGGCTTCGTGCTGTCGACGAGTGACTTGGAAAGTTTCCACTTGGCACCGGCTGAAGCGATGACGTCTGGTACGTATCCGATCATCCGTCATTGGACGGGGAGTGAGACGATTTACCCGGACGATGTGTTGATGGAAAACGTGTTAGAAGGCGTTGACATCATTCGTTCGTTCAAAGGGGATTCAGCGCGTCTCTTGGAAGCGACAGAGGCCTATAAAGCGTATGCGCATCACCATTTCGCGATTGAAACGCTTGCTCCGAAATTAGAGGAGCTCTTACTAGCAGAACTGAATGCCGTCCATTCATAATCAGCAAGCCCGCCATCGCGGGTTTGCTTCTTTTGAAAACAAAGAGAAGGGGAGCATCCCATGAGTTATTTTTTGTATGAAGCCACTACCCGACACGTCGAGTTGACAGAGCGTGACGGGGTGACCCATGTGTTGTCGAAAGAACCGCTCGATGCACGCATCGGCTGGTTTGACGCGACACGTGACGAGCCACACGGTCACTATATCTCCCTTCAATTCGAAGAGACGTTTACCGTATCGGTCCCATTCAATAACGTCATCCCGGTCTACTACACGACGGACCCGATCGTCGTCGGTACATCGCTCCGTCAAGTGGCAGAGCGGGCCGGTAAAACGGAAGTGTCGTCTGAGGCTGTCTCGCAAATGCGATTTGTCGGTCATGTGTTTGGACGTAACACACGTATCGAAGGCGTGAAGAGACTCGCTGCAGGCGAGCGTCTCACTGTCAAAGATGGGGACGTGACCATCGAGAAATGGGACGACCTGCCGATGGGGACGAACACGTTACGGGAAGATTTTGATGCGACATGGATCAAGGCGTTACGTCAATCGATTCCGCCTTATCAAACGGTAAATCTTCCGTTTGCGGGTTCGGCGTTTGACCTCGTCTTCACCAAGCTTGCACTCGAGGCAGGGAAGACGGTGCGCCTTCACGTTCCTTCATTAGATGGGAACGAGGCAGAATTGGCACGTCAGTTATTTGAAGGAGCCGAACTTGTCGAGGCAGAGCCGCCTGTGACAGATCTCCACTTGTCACTATCGAAACGAGTGGCACAGTCGTTCGATGCGACAGAAGGAAACTTGAGCGCGTACGAGTCGATACCGACTGGACGGGCACGTGATACGGATTACGTTGAAATCGGGAAACACGGTTCGGACTGGCTCTACGGTAAGCATATTTTCTTAAAAGAGACGATGGATGAGCATGAGGCGAAACAACAACTCTCGAGACGGGCGATTCGTCCGTTTGAAGGGTTTGGTGAAGCAGAACGCGAACAGGTAGAGGCGATGCTAGAACGGTTGTTTGATACGTACGAAGACCGGGATTGGAGCGGACGTCTCGAGGCGGCATGGTTCGAGTTGAAAGTGGAGCACTTCCATGCGTATGCACGACAAGGCTTCATGGATGAGATGTTGCTCGTTCAACCACTCTTCGACCGTGACGTGTTGCGCCATATTCTAGAAGCGCCATATGAATTAAAACGACAAGGACACCTCATGAAGGTTGCCTTCGATGAGTTGTTCGGCCCGACGCCTCCACATCTGGTCAAAGAGAGTTTCGCGTGGAGCGATTCACCGCTCTTACCGACCGTGACGCCGGCACCACTGAACTGGCGGTTGATGCTCGATGCGGTCGTGCCAAATCAAGTCGAGCGGATGCATGAGCTCCTTCACGTGGAAGAGTCAGTCCGCCAAGCGATGCCGAAGGGCGACAAGCCGAACCATCAGGTCGTCTCTATCTGGAATGACTGGACGGCTCAAAACTGGTCGCATTTGTTAGAAGAGACGGCGATTGAAGTGGAACAGGTCGAACTGGAGATTCCAGAAGCGCACCAACCGCGATCTGTGACGATCAAACCGTTCATTTATCACTATTTCGTCCCTTTCAACACGGATTTGTTCAGCCTGAGAGAGAATCAATTCAAGGCAGAAGTCGACGTCGAGCCGTTACATGGAGAGAATGGATACATCCAGCTCTTCAATCAAAGCTTCAGTTCACCTCCGTCGAGTGAGTTCTTAAAGGACGCGACGCTCGGGAACGCACCGTTCATCCAAGTGTCGGGAACGATTGAATTGTTGTCAGACGAAGACACGCCGATCGAACTCTACATCATGCAATATGATGCGAAGAAAAACTTGAAGAAGGCAGCCTTTGGTCAAACGCTTCGGACGGGCGTGAACACGTTGCAACAACGTGTCCCGAAAGAGTTAGACGCCAAATATGTGAAGCTCGCCATTAAATTCCAAAATGATCAACATGCGGTCCGTCTCCGAATGGGTGCATGGGACATAGAAAGCTGAGGACATCGAGTATGGAACGTCAACAAGTTGAATATGTAGAACGTGAGAATGCTTTTTTACGTGAGCAGTTGCAAATGATGACAGACCAGATGGAAACGTTGAAACAAGAAGTGCTCGAAGAGGGCGCGAAACAGATTCGAGGAAAAGAAAACACGGTCCAAAAGATGAAAGAACTCGAAAAAGAATTGCGTCAAGCCCAAGCGAACGCCGAAAAGTGGCGGAAGACGGCAGCTTCTGAGCAGAACAAAGTGAAGACGATGACGGAAGAAGTGGAGCGGATGAAGCATGTGATTGATCGTGCGAAAGCGATCCCGCTCGCCGGTAAGCTCATCACAAAGATTGAGCGTGAAGGGAATCCATCATGAAAACGTATGAGGAACAGCTAAACGACATCCAATTGGAGAAAAAGGCATGGGTCCAGACCGTCAATCGTCACTTTGAGACGATGCCGACCCCGAATTGGCTCGACGGTTCTTCCATCAAGCGTGGCGTCAGTGTCATCGTCGCTTCACATGATTCGGAAGAATTGTTGCGTGCTTGCCTTGCGTCACTAGAAGCCCAAACGATCCATGCCTCATTGATTGAATGGGTGCTCGTCTTCAACGGTCCGAACCGTGAGGCATTGCGAGCCGTCAGTGAGTCGTTCGGTCGAGATGTCGACGTCGTCCGTCTCGAAGTTGAAGAGGCGAATGTCAGCATCGCCCGAAATCAAGGCATTGACGCGTCGACACGGCAGTATGTGACGTTTTTAGACGAGGACGATACGTTCAGCCCGACTTACGTCGAGCGACTATTCGAACAAGCATTACCGAATCGAATCGTGATTGCCGATATTCAAGACCGTAGTCCATCGGGCGAAGCACTTCCTTCACCCCTCCATCGGGAGTTCGAACGCCTGACAGGACAAGAGACGACGTACGAGCAAATGTCACAACTCCTGACGCTCAACGCGTGTAAACTTGTCCCCGCTGTCTATGCGAAACAAGTGCGTTATGAACCGATCTTAAGGAGCGGGGAAGATGTCGTTTATTTTTCAACGCTGTTCTCCACCTATACGCCTGAAGTGAAGATATTGCCTTCTGGGACGGATGCAATCTATTATCGCCAAGTGCGAGAGCGTTCTGTCTCTCGGCAAGCGGTCAGTCAAGACTTCTCGGTCGACCAACGACTCTCCGTCATCAAGCGGCTCGATGCCATTCCGACGAAGGAAGCCTCGATTCGACGTTTCATCGAGCGAAAAATCGATGCTCAGACCTCGATGATGAGTTTATTTTATGAGACGGTTCCTGAACAACGCGATCATATCCGGACGTTGGTGCGGGAAGCAGCGCTTCGTTATTTTTCATTTAGTATCTTGAATCAACATGCAGCGGAACGGGGGATCGTCATCGGCGAACACCTCGAGCGGGCCGGCACACTCATTGCCGAATTCCCCGAAGACGTCGTCATCCGTGTCTATTTGATGGCGCCGTATACGCGTCAGGAACTGCGGAGCCATGTGACGGATGAACAATTTGAGCGACTGACGTTTGCGAATATGTCGCTACCGAATTGGTCAATATTGCCTGAAGTTTGTTATAGTAGTGGGGATGTGCGTGCCGTCGCATTATGCACGGAACATCATTTAGGTGTAAAATCTTACTCGGTCCCATCCCGTTAATACAGTATTGTCATGAAAATGTAATTGCTTCTCAATTCGTATCGGGAGTATAATGGGTTTGATTTTTGGTGAAATCCTAAACAATATGAAATGTTTTGCAACATTCGGTGACACGTGTCACTAATCTATGGAGGTTATTTCAATTATGAAAGTTTGTACAATCGGATTAGGATATATCGGACTCCCTACATCAGCCGTTTTCGCCCAGTATGGCGTAGACGTACTCGGTATAGACATTCATCAGTCCGTCGTGGATAAATTGAACCGTGGCGAGATTCACATCGAAGAGCCAGGTCTTGGTGAAGTCGTGAAAGAAGTTGTCGCAAACGGTAAATTCCGTGCGTCACTCGAGCCAGAAAAAGCGGACGCGTTCATCATCGCGGTACCGACACCAAACAACGACGACGAGCACAAATCATGTGACCTCACATACGTTCTTGAAGCAACGAAACGCGTGCTTCCACACGTTGAAAAAGGAAACGTCATCATCGTGGAATCAACAATCGAGCCACGTACGATGGACGACCATGTGAAGCCGCTCGTCGAAGCTGCTGGGTTCACAGTCGGCGAAGACATCTTCCTCGTACACTGCCCAGAGCGCGTCCTCCCAGGACAAATCTTGCATGAGCTCGTTCACAACAACCGTATCGTCGGTGGAATCACGGAAGCATGTGCGGAAGCTGGTGCAAAAGTGTACGGTACGTTCGTTAAAGGTGAAATCATCAAGACGGATGCCAAAACGGCTGAGATGTCTAAACTCATGGAAAACACATTCCGTGACGTGAACATCGCCCTCGCGAACGAACTCGCGAAAGTATGTAACGCCCTCGACATCAACGTGCTTGACGTCATCGAGATGGCAAACAAACACCCACGCGTCAACTTGCATAGCCCAGGACCGGGTGTAGGTGGCCACTGTCTCGCAGTCGACCCATACTTCATCGTCGCGAAGCAACCAGACCTCGCGAAGATCATCAAGTTGTCACGTGACACGAACGTATCGATGCCTGCTTACGTCGTCGAGAACGTCAAGAAACTCGTCGCAGGACAAGACAATGCGAAAATTGCGGCGTTCGGTGTAACGTACAAAGGAAACGTCGACGACATGCGTGAAAGCCCAGCGGTCGACATCATCGAATTGATGCTCGCTGACGGCATGAACGTAGCCGTCCACGACCCACACGTCGAAGTCTCTTCTTCGAAACATTTCGACCTCGTCTCGAAAGAAGAAGCGATCCAAGATGCGGACCTCGTCCTCGTCCTCGTTGACCACAACGAGTTCAAAGCACTCGACTTCGCAGAATTGAACGGCGCGATGCGTCGCCCAATGATCTTCGACACACGTAATATCGTGAAGGCCGATGACAGCGACCTTGCCGTTGTAAACTACGGAAACCTTTACAACTACGTCAACGGGAAAGTCACGTTGGCCTAAACCGTTAGGTGCCCAATATGATCAAAGCATCGAAACAAGTTTTCATTGAACTTTGGGAGAGTCTCTATCTCATTTTGAGACTCTCTGTCTATGAAACGAAAAGTCGTTACTCGATGCAGTATTTTGGCTACTTGTGGGAAATCATCACACCAATTATTCAAATCGCCATCTATTGGCTCGTCTTCGGATTCGGTTTACGTGCGGGTCGAGACGTTGGGGATGTCCCGTTCTTACCATGGCTCGTCTCAGGGATTGTGCCATGGTTCTTCTTTGGACCGGCCATTGTCAGCGGATCTCGATCCGTTTTTTCTAAGATTGCCCTCGTCTCGAAGATGAGTTTTCCAATCAGTACGATTCCGGCCTATGTCATTTTGTCGGAGCTATACCGACACGTGGCCATGGTCGTCATCGCCTTTATCTTAATGATGGCGTTTGGGATCAGTGAAGGATGGAACATCTTGTTCCTCCCGTACTTACTGTTTAGTGCGCTTGCGTTTTTATATGCGTTCGCACTGTTGACTTCTGCATTAGCCACAATCATCCGAGATTTTCAAAATTTGCTGTCACAAATTATTCGGATGATGCTGTATCTGTTACCGATTTTTTGGCAACCGTCCGGGAAACTGGAATTGATTTTGATGGCCAACCCGCTCTACTATCTCGTGGAAGGCTATCGCTCGATGTTCCTCGGAACGGATTGGATTATGCAAAATCTCACTTATGGTCTTTACTTCTGGGGCTTCACCCTCGTGACGTTCCTCATTGGTTCAGCGATTCACGTGCGTTTCCGTCGCTACTTTATCGACTATATTTAAGGAGCAGTGACGTATGAGCTATCAAGTCAAATTCGAAAATGTCTCGAAGCGATACACGTTGTATCGTAAGCAAAGTGACAAATTGAAAGAAGTCTTGTTCAACCGTGCGAACGGGAAACAGTTTTATGCGCTTCGTAACGTGACGTTCGAAGTTCCCCCCGGAGAGGTGGTCGGGATTTTAGGGATTAACGGTTCTGGGAAATCGACGATGTCGAACCTTCTCTCTGACGTGATTCCACCGACACACGGACGGATTGAGCTTCGAGGCAAACCGTCATTGATTGCCATCTCCTCTGGACTGAACGGTAATTTGACGGGGATGGAGAACATTGAACTGAAATGTCTCATGCTCGGGATGAATAAGCAGCAAATCAAAGACATTACCCCGGAAATTATCGAGTTTGCCGATATCGGCGATTTCATCGATCAACCGGTTAAAACGTACTCGAGCGGGATGAAGTCACGTCTTGGCTTCGCCATCTCCATCAACATCGACCCTGATATCCTTGTCATCGATGAAGCGTTGTCCGTTGGGGACCAAACGTTCACCGATCGGTGTCTCGTCAAGATGAACGAGTTCAAAGATCAAGGGAAGACGATCTTCTTTATCAGTCACTCGGTATCCCAAGTGCGTCAATTCTGTACACAAGCCATCTGGCTCGAGTACGGAGAGATTCGCGAATATGGACCCGTGGATGAGGTCGCAGACGAGTATATGAAATTCTTGAAATGGTTCCGTACGTTGGATGCGAAGCGTCAATCGGAATTCAAGCAACAGAAGATGGCGCAACGCACGACGATTGTGGACCAAGATGACGTCGGCGAGACGATTATCTTGCCGCGAAAAACGCTTAAAGGAGAATCTGTATGATTAAAGTTATGACCGTATTCGGTACACGCCCTGAGGCTATCAAAATGGCCCCGCTCGTGTTAGAGCTCAAACAACGTGAAGGGATTGAACCGATTGTCGTCGTCACAGCTCAACATCGTGAGATGCTCGATCAAGTCCTTCAACTTTTCAAAATCACACCGGACTATGATTTGGACGTGATGAAGAAAAACCAAACGCTCTTCGATGTGACGACACGTGTCCTTCATGGACTCGATGAAGTCATGAAAGAAGCGAAACCGGATATCGTTCTCGTTCACGGTGATACGACGACGACGTTCGCGGCATCACTCGCGGCATTCTATAACCAGATTGCAATCGGTCACGTAGAAGCAGGGCTTCGCACATACAACAAGTATTCACCTTACCCTGAGGAAATGAACCGTCAATTGACAGGCGTCATGGCAGACCTTCATTTCGCTCCGACGGACACATCAGCGGAAAACTTGCTTCGTGAGAACAAGAAAGAAGCCGATATTTTCGTGACAGGGAATACGGCAATCGATGCCTTGAAGACGACAGTCCAAGATGACTACGACAGTGAATTGCTCAATAAGATCACAGGTCAAGACAAGCGTCTCGTCCTCTTGACGGCACACCGTCGTGAAAACCTTGGAGAGCCGATGCGCAACATGTTCCGCGCGGTTCGTCGTTTGATTGAAAAGTATGATGACATCGAAGTCGTGTACCCGGTTCACATGAACCCGATCGTACGCGAACTTGCTGGTGAAATCTTAAATGACTTAGATCGCGTTCACTTGATTGAACCGCTCGATGTCTTTGATTTCCACAACTATGCATCACGCTCGCACCTCATCTTGACGGATTCAGGCGGCGTACAAGAAGAAGCACCATCACTCGGTGTACCGGTTCTCGTTCTTCGCGACACGACAGAACGTCCGGAAGGCGTTGCAGCAGGAACGTTGAAACTCGCTGGAGTCGAGGAAGAAGTCATTTTCGGACTCGCCGATGAGTTGTTATCGGATCAAGCCGCATATGAAAGTATGGCAAAAGCGTCTAACCCTTACGGGGACGGGGAGGCGTCACGCCGAATCGTCGACGCAATCGTCGAACGTTTCACACGTTGATTGATGATAGACTGTCCCTCGGGGCAGTCTATTCTTTTTTTGAGAAAGGAGGGAATCCATGCTTTTCAGTTCAACGATTTTTTTATTTTGGTTTTTACCGATTGTTTTGATCTTATACTATGTATCTCCACGTTTTTTGAAAAACACGATTCTGCTGATTGCCAGTCTCTTGTTTTACGCTTGGGGAGAACCGATTTATACAGCCGTTATGCTGACATCGATTGCGATGAACTATTTATTCGGAATCTATGTTGACCGCTATCGGGAAGACAAGAAAAAAGCGAAGTGGATTGTCGGGGTCATGGTCGCGGCCAACGTATTGCTGTTGTCTGTGTTCAAATACACAAGCTTTATCATCGAGAACGTGAATGCCATCACGGGACTCGAATTGACCGACCCGAAAATCCCGCTCCCGATCGGTGTGTCTTTCTTCACCTTTCAAGCGATGAGTTATGTGATCGATGTATACCGGAAGGATGGGAAAGTTCAACGGAACCCTCTCGACCTTGCTTTATACATCTCCTTGTTCCCGCAATTAATTGCCGGACCGATTGTCCGTTATCAGACAGTCGCAGATGAGATCAATGATCGTAAAGAGACGATGGATGACTTTGCGAGCGGGGTGCAACGGTTTGTCATCGGTTTGGCGAAAAAGATGCTTCTCGCGAACAATGCTGGATATGTGGCAGACCAGATCTTCTCACAAAGTACAGACAACATGTCGATGGGGCTCGCCTGGATTGGAATTATCGCCTATTCGCTCCAAATTTACTTTGATTTCTCCGGGTATTCCGATATGGCCATCGGGTTAGGTCGGATGTTTGGGTTCCACTTCCTCGAGAACTTCAACTATCCGTACATCTCGAAGTCCGTCTCTGAATTCTGGCGGCGCTGGCATATCTCACTCGGTAGCTGGTTCCGAGATTACGTATACATCCCGCTCGGCGGGAATCGGGGCAGTGCGTGGAAACTTTATCGCAACTTAGCGGTCGTCTGGGTACTGACCGGTGTCTGGCACGGTGCGAGTTGGACCTTTATCGCATGGGGCGCCTATTATGGCGTATTCATCATGTTGGAGCGAGCGTTCCTCGGTGCTTGGCTTAGAGCGCTCCCAGCGGCACTTGCGCATGCGTTCACGTTATTTGTCGTCATCATCGGCTGGGTCTTCTTCCGAGCCGATAACTTCCCATATGCGCTTTCGTACTTGTCGGCGATGTTCCACTTGAACGGTGGACCGGTATGGGATCATGAAGCGATGTTCTACTTCGTTCAATACGGGGTGATTCTATCGATTGCGATGATTGCTGCGACACCGATTCCAAAATGGTTCGGGGAGAAAGTGCTCTTGCTTGAACAAAATAGTAGAAAATTGTGGGTCAACTACACGGCTGGCTTCATGCGAATTGGATTTTTGGCAACCATCTTTATCTTTGCGATTTCGTATGTCGTCGCGAGTAGCTTTAACCCGTTTATTTATTTCAGATTCTAACGAAAAAGTCGTTCTCACAATGGAGAACGACTTTTTATGTGGGTTCATTCAATTTTTCATGATACAGGTTCACGAACTCGTTCAAGTTGACGTTATGGATGAACAAGACGACGTCGATGTCGTTTTCATTCACATACGATTCGATGGAAGATTCCTCGAAGTGTCGGACATCGATGACCGATACATGTCCGAAATGCTCGGGTAACAAGGTGAGCATCGGATTCGCATATGAGTCTTTCAAGATGAGCGTCCGTGTGTCATTGACCGGTTGTTCCTGGTCCATCGTCACGATTGGCCAGTTCCGATGGAGGAAGAGCGAATACATCTCCGTATACGTCTCTTCCGATTTGAGCGGCTTTTTGTTGATGATGCTCGTGATCGGTTTACAAGGTGTCGCCCGATTGAAGCAGACCGAACTCGGCGTGAAGCCTTTTTTCGGTACCATCCATTCGAACGTGTCACCGTCTTTCACGTATTGGAGTGTCGTGCTTCGTGCGTACGAACCGTAGTAAGGTTGTTCATGCGTTTTCGTCCGAAGTTGGTTCGGTTTTAAGGTTAGACCCATTTCAGGATGATCTTTCGACATTGTGTTGACCGTCTGTGCGTAAGCCGCATAGGCCCCGTTCATGTTCCAGTGATAGTCGGTCTTGAAGAAGACTTCACTTAACTGTTGCGCTTCGTTCAATGACTTCCGATAGTCCATCACGTTCAGACCGGGCACTGTCGTCAATTGATCACGGACCGTTTTGTAAATACGAGGGGCTTCATTGCCCATATAGTCAGGCATGTGAGGTTCGACGTTCGCCATCGAAGCTTTATTCGGAGCGAGTCCGAAATACACCTCGGTGCCACGTTCTTCGAGTCGGGATGTAAACGTCGTCAAGTCGTTCACGAGCGTATCAGTATCAATCGACTCTTTCATCGGAGATTCCATCGTCCCGTCACCTGACACGTAGATCCCGTTTTTGACGGTTTGCTTAAAGACGTCTTTATTTAAAAAGGCGTTTAAGCTGATCCAAGCATCGCGATTGAAGATTTGGTCGGTGACGAAAGACTCCGTTTGTTTCATATATGAACCTGACATGATGTGTGCAAATGTAGGAGAATCCGGGCTTTGTGCAAGCTTTCGGTTTTCCATGTCAGACACGTCTCGTTTCTCAGAAGAGAGCGTCAAATAGGCGCCTCCGACTAAAAAGGCGACAAAGGATAAAATCAATACGAGTTGAAGGATGATTTTCGGATGATTGCGTCTTTTTCGATTGGAGCGGGGGTCCTGTTTATGAGAATCAACGTTTAAGTTTTGCATAGAGAACTCCTTTGTTACTAGATTAATCCGAGTCTCATTCTACCATATATTTGCTTCTGTAACTGTAACAATTATGTATCAGCAAAGTGATACGAAAAAACGCTTAAAGTGACATGTCGTCACTCTAAACGTTTTTAGTGAGCGGTAAAGCGGGCTGGTCCGATCGACGACACGAGTCGGGTTGCGGCACGTAAACAATCAAGCTGTCTTGCATACACCCGACTCACATCGGCGAACGCAGAAGGAAGGTGATCCGAGTCGAGAGGACCTTGTCGCATATAAGACGATTTATCGGCTCCGAGTGGTGTCGGATGAATGACGAACTTATAGTGCGACGGGTCGAGCTCAATGACTTCAATCTCTGCGAACAGTCGTGCATCACGTGTATATAAGAAGCGGGTGGACAACCATTTATCAGAATCAGTCATGGGTCACCTGTCCCCTTTCAAAGTCTCATTACCATTATCATAAAACATTTTTTGGATATTGAGAATCTTATTTCATATTAATCCCAACATATTTACTTAAATTTGTAAAAGTGCCGAATCCGTGCATTCGTTTCTTTCTTTAGAGTATGGTTATAAGAGAATGTATGAAATGTAGGTGACCACATGAGAACGAACGCAACGGGGGATTATCGCTTCGTATTGATTCTTGGAGCAAAGGTCAACGGTACCTCTCCATCGAGAGCGCTCCGACATCGGATTGACGTCGCGGCTGACTATGCGAAGGCGCATCCAACTGTAGAACTCATTGCAACTGGGGGACAAGGACCAGACGAAGGCATTGCTGAGGCACTTGTGATTGAACGAGAGCTGATGGCACGAGGCATTGAACCACACCGGATCCATGTCGAAGCAACCTCTACCTCAACGATTGAAAATTTTCAGCACAGTCAACCGTTTTTGCAAGGCGAGACGGGAATCACGATTGTGACGAATGACTTTCATGTCCCGAGGGCCCGTCTTATTGCGAAGCTCTATTTCCAACTCGAGAGTGATGCCCTGTATGCACCGACCCCACCACTGGCAAAAGGACGCTATGTGATCCGTGAAGTGTTGGCTTATGTGAAATTACTCGTCCGCTATCTATTCAAAGATAAAAACTAGGCTCTTGCATCCGCAAGAGCCTAGTTTGATTGACAGCCGATTTCTTGATTTAAGACCTCACCGAACGCTTCGGCGCCTTCCACATTCAGATGGACGCCATCGCTCTCAAAATAAGATTCTTTCCCGACGGATTGACCATGCCAATCGATGAGAGAAACGTTCTCGTGAAGTTCGCTTGCCCGAGCGAGCTTCTCATTGACCTCGCTCTCCCACGGACGCGGGACGCGGGTGTTGATTAAATAAATATGGTCCGCGCGCTCAAACTGTTTGAGGAGCGTGTCGAGTTGTTCCATTTTGAACGCCCCGTTCGTTCCGAGGTGAAGGAAGACGACATGACCTGGCGCGTTATATGATGCATACTGAGATGCGACCGGAATGGCATCGCGGACTTGGCGCCCGATTTCAGCATCAATGGTCATATTCGGAAACGCATCTGCCAAGTACTCGTTCAATCCGAGCATGACCGAATCACCGATCGCAAGGGCCGGTGGACAACTCTTTTCCTCTGGCGTTTCAGTTGGTGGAGGCGTCACCTCTGTGACCGCTTCTTCCGAATCGTCTGTTTCGGGTTCTTTCGGTACGTCAGGTGTCTCTTCTTTTGGCATCGGCACTTTTACTATCGGAATCTCATCTTGTGCCGGCTTTGATTCAGAGAAGGCCAAGATGGTCAAGTTGCCGACGAGTACGAGTGAGAGTGTCGTCGCACAAGCCGTGGCCGCGAAACGGGCACTTGGGTGCGTCGGTGTCGAGACGAGTTGACGGAACGAGGCGATAAATCCGTTTCGCCGAATCGGTGTCTCGATATAGCGATACGACAACTCGGCGATCAACAGCGTGAGGGCGACTTGACCGACCGCAAGGAGCGGTGAAAAAGTTCCAAGTCGTTCGAGTGGCGTCGACAAGATGATGACCGGATAGTGCCATAAATAAATCCCGTACGTCCGCGTGCCGATCACACGAAGCCAAGCGCTTCCAAATAGGCGTGACCAGATCGTCGCCGGATGGGCGACCGCGGCAATCAAGATTGCGGATAAGAAGGCGACGAGCAAGAAGCCTCCATAATAGAGGAACGCGTCATACGCATTCACCGTGACGATGATCCCGACGATTCCGATGAGAGAAATCGCACCAGCCACATTCAAAATATGTCGTCCGATGTTTGGGATGACCGCTTTGAACGTATCTGGTCGCCAGCCGAATGCGAGCATGGCACCCATGAGCAGACCGAACAGGCGTGTATCCGTTCCGTAGTAGACACGGCTCGGGTCCGCTTCTGGAACGTAGCGGAACGCCATCCATGTCGCGGAGACGAGTAAGAGTGCCGCGACCAATTGAAGCAATCGTTTCCGGAAGCCGAGACCGACGAGTAGAATGAGCGGCCAGACCGCGTAAAACTGTTCTTCAATGGAGAGAGACCATAAGTTTTGAAGCGGTGACGGTTTCCCGAAGCTCTCGAAATATGACACTTCATGGAAGATGTACCACCAGTTGTTCACGTAAGCGAGCGCGGCGAGTGAATCTTGCCGTACCGTCTCAAGCAACGAGCGGTCAAAGAGCGTGACGTATGTCATCACGAGAGACAACATCAAGACGAGCGCCGGGAGCAAGCGACGGAAACGGGCGATATAAAATCTTTTTAAGTCGATTGTGCCGGTCTTCGTCCACTCTCGAATGAGAATACCGGTAATTAAATAACCGGACAGGACGAAGAAGACATCGACACCGAGGAAACCCCCGGATATGTAAGGTACGTTTAAATGATATAAAATGACAGCCAAAACAGCGAACGTGCGTAAGCCGTCCAGACCGGGCATATACGTTGTATGTTTAAGTGGTTTCATGCCCCCACTTCCTTTCTAGTCAAAGCGGACATTTCCCTTTTTTTAGAATCCATTCTTCAGTATAACGAGTGGGGGAGAGGGAATGGTTTCAAAAGATTAACAATCAACTAAGCGGAAAAGTCCACAAAAAAAGGGACACAAGGTCCCTTGATGATTACACCAGATTGATCAACATTCCGCCGATGACGCCAGCGATGACAAGTGCCCAAGGTGGTAATTTCCAGTAGGCGATCATGACGAACAAGAAAGCGGCAAAGACGAAGTCGGCCGCACCGTTGACGGTACTTGTGAAGATTGGGCTATAAAATGCCGCAATCAAAATACCGACGACCGCAGCGTTCACCCCAATCAAGGCTCCAGCGACTTTCGGGTTGTGACGAAGCGCATCCCAGAACGGGAGTGCCCCAAGAATGAGCAAGAACGCCGGCAAGAAAATGGCGACTGTCGCCAAAATCCCACCCGGAATACCATTGATGACTGTCCCGAGGTAAGAAGCGAACGTGAACAATGGTCCCGGAACAGCCTGTGCGGCACCGTATCCTGCGAGGAAAGCTTCTTCACTTAAGAAACCTGCTGGGACGAGTTCACGCTCGAGAAGCGGTAAGACGACGTGTCCGCCACCGAAGACGAGCGCACCGGCGCGATAAAAACTATCGAACAAGGCAATCGCCTGGTTTTCAAACGTTTCCCGTAAAATCGGCAAGATGACGAGAAGTGCCCCGAATACCGACAGCAAGACGGCACCGAGCCGTTTTGAAATCGGAAACGTGCTTGATTTCGCATCGAGACGATCTGGCTTGAACAACAAGAATCCAGCGACAGCAGCAACGAGAATGACGAGCACTTGGCTGAATGTCGTCTGCCAAAGTAATACGCCGGCAAGCGCGAAGAAGGCAATCGTCTTCGTCTTTGTATCAGGTGTGAGCTTACTCGCCATGCCTAAAATCGCATGGGCGACGATGGCGACGGCAACGACCTTCAAACCGTACAACCAACCGGCATCAGATACATCGAGACCAGATAGTGCTAAAGCGAACAACATGAGCACGACGACCGACGGGGTCGTGAAGCCGATGAACGAGGTGATGCCACCTAGTATCCCGCCACGGACGATGCCGATGCCGATTCCGACTTGCGAACTTGCAGGTCCAGGTAAGAATTGACATAAGGCGACGAGATCGGCGTATGCCTTCTCATCCATCCATTTGCGTCGTCTCACATATTCCTCATGGAAATAGCCGAGGTGGGCGACCGGTCCGCCGAACGATGTCAGCCCGAGCCGGGTCGAAACGAATAAAATCTCTAGTAACGTCTTGAACGTCACACGTTGTGTCGTCATATCTTCACTCCTTAATTTCTTTAAATAACTCATAAGCTTTTTGACGGGCTTCTTGCAACACCGAGAGCCCTTTTTCGGTCGTCACATAATTTTTGCGGACGTGTCCGTCGACCGTCTCGTTTTCCCGGACGAGGAGACCGTCTTTCTCCATCCCGTGTAAAATCGGATAGAGCGTACCGGCACTGATTTCATATCCGTGCTCCCTTAGCTCATCGACCATCCATGCCCCGTACACCGGATGTTCAGCGGCATGATGCAAAATATGAATGTGAATGAATCCGAGGAACAGCTTTCGCAAGACGCGGTCTTCCATACGTGTCATCTCCTTGTTATCGAATTTCGATATCGGTTTTCGAAATCAGTCTAACAAATGAATGAGCAGGTAACAAGTACTCTGAATGCAGTTTACGAAAACTTATAATAAGAAGATGGGAATGAGTTCGGAAAAAATAGGGAATCTATCACAAATGAGGTAAACTAGGTATTGAGTTTAATTGCTGAGGAGGAAGTGACGTGACAAACCCCATTCATTCTTCATACGCTACATTGTTGCGCCATATGCCCCAAGGCTACGTCGAGTTTAAAGTGATTTACGATGACGCTTCGGAGCCGATTGACTATGAATTCTTTGAAGTGAACGCCGCCTTCGAGAAGATGATGAAGGGAAAACGAAAACATTTTATCGGGCAGAAAGTGTCGACGGCACTGAAGGATTTTGAATATAGCGAGCGGGAGTGGATGATTCAAGTGGCACGGGTCGTCAGTGATGGCGGTACCGTGACATTTGAACACTTCTCTCGCCGTAACAAATCGTGGTTCGAAATGTCCGTTTTCAGTGAACGAAAAGGCTTTGTCTCCGTCATGTTCCATGACATTACGCGACATGTACAGGAAAACAATGCCTTGAAGCAACTCGTGAACGTATCGCATCGTTTTGTTTCAACGGGAAGCGATTTGTTGATGAACCAACAGTTTCTTGACCAGATTCGTGATTTCACTGGGGCGAAAGCGGTCGCGCTCAATTTGATGGAAAGCGATGGGGAGTCATATACGACGGTCGCGTTGTCCGGCATGGACGAGATGTTAGAACGAAGCCTCGATGTGTTAGGATTTCATCCGGTCGGGAAGAAATGGCCTATGACAAAACAGCGAAGAGAGCTGTTCAACCGACCGAATCCACTCGTCTTCGATGGGATTGATCCGTTGATTGATGGGACGCTACCGAAACGGCTCGTCAAAAACTTACTTCGCATCTTTTCACTCGGAGAGGTCGTCCTCTTTAAAATCGAGAAAAACGGAGTTCTCTATGGCGACTTGACCATTATTATGAACGAAGGAGATGTCGCGAATCGACTTGGACTTGTCGAGTTGTATCTTGTCCACGTGCTCGAGCAGTTAGTCAAAGCGGATCACCAAGTCGGTGAGACGAAGAAGTCGATGTTCGATGGATTTGCGACACTTGATTTGGAGTGCATCATGGCGCTCAATACGCGTCAAATCTTACATTTGAACGATACGTGGGAGCGGGTGCTCGGATATTCGATTGACGAACTCGAAAATATGGACTTTCTTAGCTTGATTCACCCAGACGACGATGGCATCACAGAAGCTGCCTTCGCAGAACTCGAGGAACGAGGAGAACTGTTCCGTTTCGTCAATCGCTTCCAAACGATTGATGACACCTATCGCTCGATCGAATGGCACTGTAAGCTTCAAGGAAACTACATTTACGCCGTCGCGAAAGATGTAACGGATCGCGTTCAGTTGGAAGAGAAATTAGCCGAACGAGACCGTTTGTTGACGAAACTGTCTGACCAAATTCCGGGAGCCATCTATCAGTTCGAGTTGTTGCCGGATGGTAGCTTCAACTTCCCATTCTCCAGTCGCGGCTTTGAAGACATGTTAGGAATCTCTGCGGACGAAGTGCAGGCAGATGCCGGACTCGTCTTCCGACGGATGCATCCCGATGACTATCCTCACGTCATGCAGTCGATTGATGAATCGTATCGGAACTTGACGATATGGGACGCGGAGTTTCGAGTATTAGCCGAGGATGGACGAACAATTTGGATTTTAGGGTCGTCCCGCCCAGAGAAAATTGCTGACGGTCATGTCCTTTGGCACGGATATATTGGTGACGTCACAGAGAAGAAAAAGTACGAGAAAGAAATCGAGTATTTAAGCTATCACGACCAGTTGACAGGGGTAAAAAATCGTCGGTACTTTGAAGAAGCGCTGGAACGTTATGACGACGATGCGTTTTATCCATTGTCACTGATCGTCATCGATATTAATGGGCTGAAGTTGACGAACGATGCGTTCGGGCACTTGATTGGAGACCGGCTGCTCGTCGAAGCGGCGAATATTTTACGAAATGAGTTGCGAGCGAAAGATGAAGTGGCACGTATCGGTGGAGATGAGTTCGTCGTCATCTCGCCGAACACGACACTTGACGAGGCGAAGCATTTGTCTGATCGTTTGAGCCGCCTCTTCCTCGGACAAACGGTGGAAGGACTGCCGATTTCCGCCTCGTTCGGTGAGGCGGTCAAGCATGACGCGTCCATCGGATTGACGGACGTCTTCAATTTAGCGGAAGACCGGATGTACCATCATAAAGTATCCGAGAAACAAAGTCGCCGTCATCACTCGATTCAACTGATCATGCGGACGCTGTATGAAAAAATTCCCCGTGAAGAGGCGCACTCTCATCGTGTTGCGAATTTGTCTGGAAAGCTCGCAGAAGCGATGGGCTTCACGAGCGCCGAAGTAAATGAAATTCGTACGGCCGCTATTTTGCACGACATCGGAAAAGTAGCGATTAGTAACGATATTTTAGATAAACCGGGTGCCTTGACGGAATCTGAATGGCGCGAAATTAAACGACATCCTGAGGTCAGTTACAATATTTTAAGTACGGTTCCTGAATATGTCGCCCTGTCTGAAATTGTTTTGGCCCATCACGAACGATGGGACGGGAAAGGATATCCGAAAGGGATGAGTGAATATGAGATTCCGCTCGCTTCCCGCATCATCTCGATCGCAGACACGTTCGACGTCATGGTGACGGGTCGTCCTTATCGACAGGCGAAGTCGATTGAAGAGGCGCTTGCCATCATTCAACAAGAGGCGGGCAAACAGTTCGATCCGACGCTCGTCGATGTCTTCTTTGAAAAAGTGGTTCCGACACTACAACAATAAAACCCTGTTCTCTCCACGACTAGTCGGAGAGAACAGGGTTTTTGTATGATTCTTATTTTGTAGGCGATAATCCTACTTGATTTAGATAGTAAGTGAGATTTTTCTTCCCGATGGTTTCCAATGGGGATTTTCCTTTTGGTGCATCAGGTCCTTTTGTTAAGAAGTTCTTTTCAATGAATCGAAGATCGATTTCATTCACAATCCCATCTTGGTTGACATCCATGCTCGTAACATCCGGGTTTTCTTGTCCGAACGCTTCTATGATGTCACGGATATCTTTAATATCGATGAGACTGTCATCGTTTATATCCCCGGCTCGGTTGATCTGGAAGCCGGCGTTTACATATCGTCCAAATAAATCACCTTTAATTTCATAACCAGTGATAACAGGTGTGTAAGTGGATACGTGTCCAGGAACATCTACGACAATTTGATACGTATCACGTGAGGCAGGAACACCTGTGATTTCATACCTTCCGTCTGAAGCGATGACTCCTTCATATTTGTCACCATTTGGTAAGAGTGCATATACCGTTGCCCCGATTGTTTGAACGACCCCGTTTGGTAAGGACGTTCCATTCTTTAAGAATGCCTCCGGTTTAATGCTTCCCCGAATCAAGGTATGTGTACTGACAAAATTGAATTTTGACGTACTGTAATAAGGGAGAGTGACAGCTTGCATGCTTCCTGATTGTGTATATGAGGATTTTACGACTTGTAATTTATCCTCTCCGTAATACCATTCGTCCCCGATAACCTTGAATGTGACATCAAGGAATGGCATATCCCCATCAAATCCATTAAAGTCATCACCTTCTAATCCAGCGTTTAAAGTGACGGTATCATAGTATCCGTTATCTTTGATAATCGGATCTTGGAGAGTGGTACGAAGCCCATTTTCTGAAGCGTAACTTTGGAAAGATTCATTTAGTTCGGACGACTGGAACGAATAATAGTCTCCTTTGAACTCGATGGTTTGTTGACCATTCACCCAGTTTTTCACATTGTTCATACTGAGAGTCATCGTTAACGTGTCACCTAGACCAACCTCTGTTTGTTTATAATCTGACGTCACATACTCTGTTCCTTCTTGCACAAAAATATAGCGCTGATAGTGAACGTTTGCTGCGAGGTCGGTTGCTGCTAAGCTGAGGCGAAGTGGACCGTTTGCGATATCAGAAGGCTCAATGCCAAAGTAAGTTTCACCATTTGCGTCTGCTTTCGGGAAACAACAGTTAAAGTATTCACGTGTTCCTGTAGAAATAAAGAACTTATTAGATGACTGATCATATGAGAGACCTCGTGATTGCAGGATGTCGACTGCCTCATCCTCAATTTTTCCGTGAATATAGAATGCGGATTGTCCATCTTTCTCCGTATACATCTCTTCACTGATTTCGTAAACATCCGGTGCACGATCAAACGTTACTTCCGGTTTTGAGTTATCAATCAACACTGGGGTGTCGATTGTGTACGTTTTTCCATCTTCATCGTACCCGATAAACATCAAATTATAATTTCCTTCAGGTAAATCGACGAGCTGAGAAGAGACGGGTTGTTCGGCGTCTCCTGTGAATGGATACACTGAACCATTAAATACATTCGGAATGTAATATCTGAAATCAGGCTTCGCTGACGTTTCCGAAAGGGAAGCGACTATCCCGATTGCATCTCCACTGCTAGCATCCTTCATCACGATATCAATTTGGTTGAATCCGCTCTTCATTTGAAACGCAGCGGTGATAGCAGGGCTATAGTATTGCCACTTCGGTGTATTGTTGGCGAGCGTTGGGCTATTCGTCTCTAAATAATCAAATCCTTTGGCAGTTAAACGAACGGCAAATGGAATTTGATACGTTTCCGCTGGATTTTCTTCATTCGTCATATGAATATAACCCTCATAACGACCTTCTTCTGCCTCGGCAGGAATGGTGAGTTGTGGCGAAATCACTTGTTCGTCATCACCAGCAATATCGATTCGGTTCGGCACGCTCAGTACAAGACCATTCTTCACAGGATCTTTGATTCCTGTACGTTCTGGATGATATTCGACCTTGAGTGTAAACGATTTTTGTTGTGAACCGCTGTTCGCAATCGAAATATCGTTACTCTTCTGTATGGATTGATCTGTTTTAAAATGATTTCCGAAATTCAATGATCCGGTCTCTTCATCGATTTCAATCACTTGTCCTTGACCATCCAAATGTTTCGTCTGACCTAATACTTTAATAGACATGTCGGTATGAACGGCTTCATACGCATCGATTCGACCGGCTCCCTGTTCGAATACAGACACTTCACCATTCAAGTCCTCAGCAGTGTTCATTAAAGCGGCCTTCACGTCAAACGGGGAATAATCGGGATTCTCTTGGAGAATGAGTGCAGCCACACCCGCAACGTGAGGGGCAGCCATCGATGTTCCCTGTAGTCGCTTATAGGCAGACGAATAATCAATACCCGGATCAGGGCTATTCATATATTCTGGAACAGTCGAAAATACAGCGACCCCGGGTGCCACAACGTCTGGTTTTATATCATAACTTCCAGCTACCGGTCCTCGGGAGCTAAAACTAGCGAGGTGATCACCTTCTGTTTGAATGCTGTTCAACGAACCGAACGTAATTTGTGTATTGTCACCTAATTGTTTCAAACGTTCTCCCTCGACTTTAGAAATTCGGAATGTAGGGATATAATCTGGTCCTTCACCGAGATATGACGAAATGTTTCCATCAACATTGTTATAGAGAATCACAGCAATGGCTCCGGCTTCACGTGCGTTTTTGATCTTATCAACAAACGTGATATCGCCTCGCTCAATCAGAGCGATTTTGCCAGAGAAGTCTTGCCCTTCAAAACTAGATGATGTCCCAATCCCAGCGAATTGAACTTCATACGATTGATTTTCAAAAGTAGACAAATCATCTGAGAAGTTTTTCCCCATCAGCAAGACGTTTTCAAATGTTTCTCCACTTGCCTGAACGGTTTCAAAGTTCGGGATTGGCATGGCGAAATCACTAGCACCAACAGTGATTCCAAGCGCTGCGGCACCTGGTGCACCGAGCGTCCCTTCATTTGGTCCGCTGTTACCCGCAGCCACAACTGTGACCACTCCTGATAACATCGCGTGGTTGACGGCGACAGATGTTGGATAAAGCGGATCGTTTGTCGATGCTCCAAGAGAAAGGTTAATGACATCCATTTCATCTGCAATCGACTTCTCAATTCCTGCGAGAATCCCTGAAGTCGCACCTGAACCATATGGACCTAAGACGCGATAGCTATATAAATCGACATGGGGAGCGACCCCTTTAACCGCATAATCCACATCATTCTTTTGATCACCTGCAATTGTACCAGCGACATGTGTGCCATGTTCCGTGTAATAGGCAGAACCCGAAATCGGATGCTTCTCAGGTAATCCTGAATTCTTCCAATCCTCATATGTCGCTTCCATCGGATTCGAGTCATTGTCTATGTAATCATAACCCCCTTTGTATACATTTTTTAAATCGGGGTGATTGTAATCGACCCCAGTATCGAGTACACCGACCTTGATGCCCTCGCCGGTTATGTTTTCTGCATGGAGTCGATCGACATGGATTTGAGGGATGCTATCCATCATTTTTGATTGGGTAGATGCCTTGTTTTGTTCGGGAAGTTCGAGTTGAACGGTTTCATCTTTCCAAACGCGCTTGACGTCACCAGCGTCTAAAAGATGTTCAATTTCGTTCGCGGGAATCGTCATAGCGACCCCGTTGATTGCCAATCGATATTCTTTCGTGATTTTGGCGTCTTTTAATGATGGATTCGCACCTTTTTTATTTTTTAGGGCGTTGAATGCTTCTTTGAACGATGCATGGGCTTGTTCTACTTTTTGAGCAGCTTCACGTTGACTTGTTCGAACACCTTTCGCTGCTTGTTTCAGTACTTCAACTTTCGCAGGAGCTTGATTGAATTCCACAATTACATCTACCAAGCCTTCACTCATCGTATTGATGTGGGGAGAAATTTTAAACGTTGGTTGGGCTTCTACTTGTTGAATTGCCTGTCGTTGTTCTTTAGTCAGTTTTTTTAATACATTCTCCACTTGCTTCGTTTGAATAAATTCTAGCTTTGTCGAGGAGCGTTCGGCAATTGTAGGGGAGGGAAGAACCGAGGTTCCAATTAGACTCGTTGTCAACGCAACAGCAAAGAGTGTTCCATATTTCCTTTTCATCATGTTCGCCTCTTTCTCGTAACTAAGTTGTGGTTCGTGCTATTCATATTGTAGGGCGAGGGGGTGAATTCTGTTAATTGGGAAAATTCTGTCCATATCCTGGTGATACTTCTCTCAAAGAGTACGATAATGTGATTGGTAGAAAGAAATCCGGATAAAAGTGAAGGGAAAGTTGGGGAAATTATTTGAAGAACAGACAAAAGACCTATCTATAATCATGAAATGACTGAAGAACAGGATGAAGCGCCTATGAAAAGACAGAGGAAATATGACTTAGAAAAAAGCAAGTAGCAGGGCTACTTGCTCATTAAGTGTGTGAGTGATTGAATAAAAGATTTTTTAATAATGAATTGGCAAGATGTAAATAGTCATTTGAGCGAACAGGATCACCATGTTGATTAAAAATAGTCGCTAATCTTTCGGCATATGAAACCGCTTTGTATATATCTTCTTGTTCCATAATCGGAATGGCATACTCGATGAGATACTCGGTAAGGCGTTTTGTGTCCCCGTTCATTTCTAAATATAGAACCATCAAATCCACATACTGACCGGACTGTTCTCCTTCAAATTCCCTCAAGACGCTTTTTAGTAAGTCGATTGCTACTTCTTTCTCCCCTAAATCAAGTTGAACTTTAACCATCTCGCTAACTGTTCCGTAATAGCCAGAAGTATTGTATTGCTTTAGTTGAAGTGATTGTGTGAAGTAATGCAAAGCGTCTTTGAGATTACCTTTCTTGTAATACCATAAACCAAGATTATGTAAAACAATCGGTCGCGTCACATGATCGTTCAACATTTCTGCATCATGAAGAGCGGTTTGGAGAAGATGTTCCGCCCCCTCTAGGTCATTGATGTAGATGAGATTTGCTGACAACCCAATTTTCACATGCAACATGCGCGAAAGATTCCCAGTGCTTTGAAATGTTTGTAACGCTCTATGTGAGTAATGTAGAGATAAGGTGAAGTGCTTCAATTGCCCATGGACAGCTGCTTTGTAGTAATAATAATCCGTTACTTTACCACTATATAGTTCGGCTTCCTTCTCGATTTGATTGAGTAAAATAAGTGATTCGGAAAACCGTAGTTGTTGTGCACGGTATACGGCTTGAAAGAAATTCCATAGAAATTTTTCGAAAGAGGATAATTTATTGAAATTTTTCTTAAGACGTTTCGCTCCATCTTCAAATTGAGAAGATTGATTGGTAAACAATAAATAGCGTAGCATGTATAAATCGAATAGATAAACCATTTCGGTACATCTCACAAAATCTCGCTCATCTTCCAGTTCATTCTTCAAACGTGTTGCGTAATCGCGGTGAAGGCGTTCCATCGATTCATAGAATTGAGCGAGCTTTCGATTCAGCTCCTCGGTCTTACGGTTCTCCTCTTCGATTGAAATACCTAGGCGGTCACAGAGTAACACTAAGGTTTTTGCATTAACTTCCTTTGTATTGTTTTCGATTTTACTTAGATGAGTAGTGGAACAAATACCTTCGCAAAGTTGTTCCTGGGTTTTATGTTGCATTTTACGATGATAGTAGATGATTCTTCCAATAGACACATAAACACTTCCTTCTCTCTATAAGAAACTATGTGACACATTAAGAAGGAGTCCCACAGTCAAAGCTGGAGGACTCGCTTTTTCAAACGGTGAGTGGACGCTTTTTCAAGACGAGAACCGTCAACAAGAAGACGACGGCGGTCATGCCGATCATAACGAGGATAGAGAGGAACGGAAACTGTCCTTCGTACATCGTGATGACCCCGTTATTTAGCCAATAGGTCGGTAGGAAACGTCCGACGAGTTTCAATGAATCTGGTAACCAAAGCAGACTGATGAACGCGCCTCCGGTAATGGCGGATGCCATCGTGACCGATATTTGAAAGATGTTCGCCTTCTCTCGATTCGTCGCAAATACCGCGATGAGGCCACCAAATGCCAGACAGACGAGCAGATAGGCCGAGAACAAGGCGAAGACGGTCGGGAGATGGGTCCACACGTCTTGACCGTAAAGCGCGAGACTCACGCCAATCAACAGCATGACATAGACAAAGCCGACGAGATAGAAGGCGAGAAGAAGTGATGCGAAATACCGCCGTGGTGACACCGGTGAGGCGAACAGGCGGGCATAAATCTTCTCGTCCCGGTCATCCGCGACAAACATCGGAATGAACTGGAGGAACGTCGACATCATGATGAACGACAAGAGACCGAAAAACGCTTGTGTGCGTGCAGTCGTGGCGACGCTCTCTTGGAATGGTTCAGTAGAGAGCGTGTACCCGTTATCTGTCTCCTCGGTCGCGAGTGGGATGAATGTGGCTTCGTCATATTCACTCGCCTCAAGAAGCTGGCGTTCACGTGACAAGTGGCCGTTCAATGCCTGTTCGACTAAAGAAGCGTCACTGCCGGCGATTGCGGAGAACGAGAGGCGAGGCATATCACCTGAAAAGGCTCGTTTCGTGAAATCTTCAGGAATGAGAAGCACGATGTCTTCTCCTTCTAACAAGACATCTTCTCCACTCGTCTCGAGCATGGTGACCCGACCGAAACGTTCGGCTTCTTCAATGAGGCGCTCGGCGAGAATACCCCCGTCCTCATCGACAATTCCAATCGACGCATTAAGACTCGACGTCCCACCGACGAAGGAGAGGATGAGCGCGAAACCGAACATCGAGACAAACGTGAATACCCAGAGCCCTTTCTTTCGGAGCATCCGTTTAGCGACGTGCCTAATGAGTACCATGGCGTCTCACCCCTTTCGACAGAAGATAGCTGAGTACGATGAAGATCAGCAGATGGACCCCGAGTAAACCGAGGCTTTCCCAATAGACGCTCATGTCGCCTTCCCGAAGCATGACGGCGAGCATCCCGTCGCGCATAAAAATCGGCATGAACACATATGCGGCCCACGGCGCATAGTTCAGCGTTACTTGATCGAATCCGGGGACGTAGCCGCCTGATAAAATCATGATGATGGCGACAAATCCGTTGACGACCGCATCTTTCGTCGTCGTACTCAACTTCGGCAGGTTGACGATGACAAATCCGACAGCGACCCCATACGCGGTCAAGGCGAGCCAGGCAAGAATCAAATAACCGAACTGGATATTTGCCAAATCAAACGTCCGATAGACGAAATGACTGAACCAGAACAACAAGATGAGCTGAAGCAAAATAATGACGTAGCGGCTGAACGTCCGTGCGAGCCGATATTGGACCGTTCGGACAGGAGCGGCTTGAATTCTTAAATAACTGCCGATATTTGGTTGTTCTTCCCGAGTCATCGCCGTGATATAAAACGACCCGAACAGAGCGGTCATGATGGAGATGGTGACAGTGAAATATTCAAGCGATGTCGGGGTCCGCCCCTCCAAATCGACACTTTCCGTATCAAGCCACGCCTCATTCTCATACGGGGCCGACAGACCGGCCTCTGCGAGTGTGATTTGTTGGTTGGCGATTGCCGTATACTGACCGAGAATGGCTTCAAGGACGTCAAACTCGACGGTCGTCGGTTCTTCGTATAACAGCGTGAGGTCACTGCCGTCGAGCCGTAAGATGACGTCTGCATCCCCATCGTTCACCCCTTGTTCGGCTGACACGATGTCTTCATAAGGGACAAGGCGGATGAACGCCTGAATGTCTTCGTCGTTCAAAAAGTTCTCAAGCGGTTCACGATACTGATCGGTCGATGCTTCGACGTAGGCGACGTTTGTGACAGGGAGTTTGAACGTGTCACTGAAGACGGCCGATAGCATCGTCCCAAGTCCGAAGATGAGGATGAGCGGGAAGAGGAGCATCCAAAAAAGTGTCGCACGATCCCGGAGCCGCTGTTTCACATCATATTTGATAAATGTCCACATGAAAGGACCTCCTATTCCCGGAGCGTCTTCCCGGTCAATGCCAAAAAGACGGTATTGAGGGAAGGACGGTCGACCGTGATGGACGTGAAGTGAACATGTTCCTGATGAAGCGTATCCAGGAGCGGAGCGAGCGGCGTATCTTTATCGAGCGAAACTTCGATATACGGTTCCTCATATTGCACTTTTTGGACGTGGTCGAGTGCATCGAGCCGTTCGAGCAGATGAGGCGTGAGCGCATCGATTTTGATACGTGCCGTCTCGAGCGTCATGACACGGTCTTTTAGTTCGTCTTGTGTTCCTTCGGCGATGATTTTTCCTTCGTCGACGATGGCGATACGGTCGCAGAGCAGCTCGACCTCTTCCATGTAGTGTGACGTATAAATGATGGTGGCCCCGCGACGGTTCAGTTCACGGATATTCTCTAAGATCGTGTTCCGTGATTGGGGGTCGATGGCAACGGTCGGCTCATCCATAAAGATGAGTTCCGGTTCATGTACGATTCCGCATGCGATGTTGAGGCGGCGGAGGAGACCGCCGGACAGTTCAGGTGGGCGTTTCTTTTGATGGGCATCGAGTTCGACGAACGCAATCGCGGCCTCGGTCTTTTGTTTCGCTTCTTTTGGACTGAATCCGTATAATTCGGCAAAAAACTGGATGTTCTCATAAACGGTCAGTTGGTCATAGACGGAGACGTGCTGCGGGACGATCCCGACACGGCGCTTGATGGACAGTTCGTCTTTTGGCATCGATTGTCCGAAGATGTGAATGGATCCGGAATCCGCCTCATATAGATTCAACATGACAGAAATCGCGGTCGTCTTACCGGCACCGTTCGGACCGAGGAGGCCGAACAGTTCGCCTTCTTCGACGTTCAGACTAAGGTCGTTCAAGGCGATGGTGTCACCGAACCGTTTCGTAACATGATTGAGCGAGATGATCGACATAGATGTACTCCTTTCTCATGTGAAAGACTCATCATTCTACACAAAGGTGTTCGTGGATTGTCACGAATATACCTGTCCGGATTCATGAAAATGTGTAATAATCTAATTATTCAGATAATTATTGTGTTGAAATGAGGGATTGGGATGAAAGGGTGGCAATTCAATAAACATGAGGGGGCGTTATTCCCGGACGAAATCGTACTGTCTGCATTTTGTACAGTCGAACCGAAACGGATGGATTCGACGTTACCATTTTACTATGACGAGTCGATTTTTCGATTCACCAATAAAGAGGAGACGTTCTACTTTAAAATTTCGCCGAGCTATCATGAGTTTGAAATCAATGTGAAAGACCGGGACGGGGAACTTCTTTACTACCAATTGCTTCGGACCGTCAGTAAGGTCGAAATCTTAGAGGACCGACGTGACCATGCGGAGCTGTTGATCGTTCTCGCGGAAGACCGGAAGCGGACCGTGACGTCAATCGAATTGACTGTCCGACCGCGTTTTCGTGTGCTTGTGAAAGAGCATGAGGTATGAATAGATAAGAGGTGGAGCGGGTGCAGACCCGCTCTTTTTTGTGCCAAAAAACCAGCCACCGACGTGACTGGTTCCCATTGATTATTTCGTCAAAAAGATTTGAACGTGAATGGTCGACCCTTGGGCATCGGTCGCTTTCCCAATCCCGAGATGTGTATAGTTCGCGTTCAAGATGTTGGCACGGTGACCGCTGCTGTTCATCCAGGCGTCCACCGCCCGGACCGGGTCGCTCGAGCCTTTGTAAATGTTTTCTCCCCATCCCCGGTACGACACGCCATAGGCACGTAATGTATCACCAGGCGTACCGTTCTCCTTCAACGTATGGGAGAACTGACCTGTCCTAGCCATTTCATCCGCTCGGACTTGTGCGACACGGTTTGCTTCGTTCGAAGCGGCGAGTAGCGATAAGCCGGCTGCCTGTCGTTCTTTGTTCGTCTCTGTTAACACGTTGACTGGCGACGTGAAGCTGACATGCTTGGCTTGAAGATACCCGACGTACGAGCCGTAACGGACTTTATACCATCGAGACGTTCCCGTATAGCGATACGAGATTGTTTCGAGTGCAGTGCCTTGGCGTAAAAATTTGACGTTCGACGAAGTCGTCAGCGGTGCAGACTTCACATACACGCTCGAAGGTTTGACGTAGGTCGGAGTCGTGAAACGAACTTCGGCAGTAGACAAACGGACATAATCCCCAGGCACATAGGCGTACCCGCTGCCCCATTGAATCTTGTACCAACGCTCTCCATTCACAAAAAAGGTGGTGCGTACGTGCATCGAGCCGTCACGAGGAATGGCATTCAGTCGTGGGGCACCGAGCGATGGTGTGGGGCGCGCGTATAATTTACTAATATTCGTCACATACCCTTTCGTATTGACCGATACTTCCGTATACGCATGTGCAACGATGGATTGTTGCGACAACGTTGCCGATAGCGACATGAAGAAGGTCAAGAGGATAGCGGTCATGATTTTTCTCAAATGGATCGACTCCTTTTGTTAAACTTCTTATATTCTATATTATTTGGTTGATTTTTGGTTTTACCATTTCATTACAAAAAGGATGGACTCTTCGTGAGCCCATCCTTCTGTCACTTATACATCAAGTAGTCTTTACGAATCGGAAGGAACGCATCCCGTTCGTCCTCGACTTTAGTCAGGATCTCATCAAGCGGTGCTCCTTCGAGAATCATGTCTTTCACATAGGCGTTTCCTGTCAGTTTAGTGATGAAGTCGTTCGCTAGAAACGCAAAGTCGTCCGGATACAAATCGTGTGCCGTTTGAATCATCGCTATCCCAGTTTTCGTTGATTCGAATCGAGTCGGGTCGGTGACATAGACCTCGACCCCGTGCGTCAGTTTGCCCGCATGTTTGGAGAATGTCGGCGTGAACGAGGCGGCCCGGAAGGCGACACCAGGCAAGTCAAGGTCGTTCAGCTCTTTCGCATACTCGTGTGCTTGTATATACGGGGCGCCGATCAACTGGAACGGTTTTGTCGTCCCGCGCCCTTCAGATAAATTCGTTCCTTCAAATAATCCGGTCGCAGGATAGACGTTGACTGTGTCAGTCGTCGGCATGTTTGGGGACGGCATGACGAATGGAAGCCCCGTATCCTCATACATCATCGAACGCTTCCATCCCTTCATTTTGACGACTTCGAGGTCGGCCTGAATGTGATACTCACTATTGAACAACTGCGCGAGTTCGCCGACTGTCATTCCATGCTTCAAGGGAATCGGATAGAGCCCGATGAAGCTGGAGTAGTCAGGGTCGAGCACCGGACCATCGACGCGAAGACCACCTTGGGGGTTCGGGCGGTCGAGGACGACGAATGGAATTCCATTCTCGGCAGCAGCTTCCATCGCATATGCCATTGTGTAGATATACGTATAATAGCGAGTCCCAACGTCTTGAATGTCAAAGACGAGCACATCCACATTTTCTAACATTTCAGGAGTCGGTTTTTTCGTAGCGCCATATAAACTATATACGGGCAAACCTGTCACCTCATCGATGTAAGAGCTGACAGTGGAGCCGGCCTGGGCATCCCCTCGAACGCCGTGTTCGGGTCCATATAGTGCCGTCAATTCAAAGTCATCGGACTGGTCGAACAAATCGACGATGCTTGTCCGCTCCGCGTTGATCCCGGTCGGATTTGTGATCAGTCCGACTCGTTTTCCTTTCAAGATATCCGGATTCTCCATCAAGCGGTCGACACCAAGCTCGACCTTAGGATTTTTCGGTTCAGATTTCGCATCCGCATCAAGCAAGACGATTGAAGTCGAGAGTAGCGTCAATGCTGCCATACCACCAATCCATTTTTTCATGAAAGTTCCTCCTTAGAAAATGTAAGCGCTTCAACTTCTTAATGGGAGTGTATCATTAAGAAGTTGAATTTCAATATTTATGAATAAAAATAGGAATTTATATTTCTGTTTTTCGTACTATTCTCCTAATCAGACAGCAAAAAACGTGTCTCCCTCATGAAAGACACGTTCCCACTTATCTGACCGCGAGCGCTTTCCATCCCGTGGCACCCATGACGGCGCTCACTTTCGATTTCGGAACGACGAGTCGACCACGATATGGGTCATTGATATATAGATTTGATTTGTCATAACCGGTCGCCAACATGACGTGGTAATTCACGTATCCGGTGAACTTCTTGTTTGAAGCAGTGTACCAATTGAAATAGCCGTAAGGTTTATTGAAGTCGACACTTGCCCAGACGATGACGGGGTTGCCCATCGCCAGCTCACGTTCGATTGAAGCGAGCCCTTGCCCCGACAAGTCTTTTACCGGGCGATATTTACTAGAAAATCCAATCATGCCTTTCGGGTAAATGCCGTAGTTCTTGTATTTGCCTAATGTACGGCGTGGGTCGCCGGTGAACATGACGTTCGGGTCGACCCAGCGATATAACCGATTCTCATAACGCGCGTTCCACATACTCTTCGGCATCTCGTTGTATAAGGTCGATGCGCTGACAGCACGACCTTTTTCTTCAAGCGCCATTTTGAGCGAGAAGAATTCACAACCGGACGGATACCCCATCGGGAACTGACGATAGATTGGGACGCTCATCTTATACATCGATAGCCGAGGGGAATAGACTCCTTTCGCATCAAACGAGGCATTGCCGACACGTTTGTTTTGGTACATGCGTCCATTGGCATCGAAGTAGTACCATTGTCCTTTGATCAGCTGCCAGTCCGTTTTCTTCGTCAGTGCCGGTGCGAAGTACTCATAGCGTGTCGAATATTTCCATCCGGTCTCTTGTACGCCGGTCGAATGAAAGAAGTACGTTTCATTGCCCATCTTGAATTTCCCTTTATAGACGATACCCGTACTGATGGTGGAAACCGTATGTTTTGCCATTGATCCGTTGTAACCCATATAGCCGCTTTCCTGTTGAATCGAATAAGTAATTGCGGTCGCGCAACCGATATGCCCCTTTCAGGCTATATCCGTAAGTCGGGTGAAATCCATATACGTCTTTCCCGACCCAGGCCAGGCCTTGGCGACGGACCCCGTCATTTCCAAAGTAGTAGGAACGGGTTTTGATTGTTTGCCATCCGGTCGCGACTTTACCATCATTCAGCAGAAAGTAGGATTTGCCACCGAGCGTATACATACCGGTACGAATCGTCCCGTCTGAAAAGATGTAATGCTTTGCCCCGGCGATTTGCTGCCAACCGGAGAGGCGAACGCCTTTGTCTGAGAAATAGTAGCGCTTGTCGTCAATCGTCTGGAATCCTGTGACGGGCTGACCAGTCTCATCGTAATAATAGAGGAGCCTATCTCGTTCTTGCCATCCGGTCAGCAGTTTTCCGTCTTCACCAAAGGTATAGGTCGTTCCGTCGATGGAATAGCTGCCGGTGACGAGGCGACCATCCGTTTCAAAATAATATGTAGCTTCTTCGATTTGTTGCCATCCAGTGAGAAGGATCCCTTCCGCATCGAGATAATACATGTTGTCATCAATTTGTTGCCACCCCGTCAACAGCGTCCCGTCACTCGACGTGTAAACAATCCCGTCTTCGGTCTGTTGAAACGACCCTTCAGCGGAAACGAGTTGGGGACTCACCCATAAGGCACCCATTAAAAATCCGATACCGATTTTCCTTTTCCATGCCATCGATTGAACCTCCTCCATACGAATACAGAAGAGATACCCATATTTATCCAATTTCAAGCTGAGTCAAAGGATTCAATTGAAGAATCAGACGTTTACGCCGAATGGTTCATGAACCGAAGACGTTTCGACGCCACATAAAGCGAGAGGATGACGACGAGCATTCCGGTCATGAGCGGCCACATGAGATCTACTTCTGTCAGGAGCACTTCACTCGATAACGGACCGAGCATCCAAGGCATCCATTCGAGGTCGACCCAACCGATGAGGAGCGACATGACGAAATGGAGACCGAGCGTCAACACGACCGCGACGACACCACTTTCCAACATCGCGGCGATGAGGAAGAAAATCGATAACTGAACAACAAAATGACAGATGAGGAGTGTGGTCGATATGAGAAAGTCGAGCCAATCGAATGCGTCGAATAAAATGACCGTATAATAGGCGGCTGCCGCTTGTGCGAGCAAGATGCCACCGACGGTCAGTAGGGCGTAATGTCCCCATTTGCTGACGACGATGCGTGACATCGGGATTTGTAACGACTTGAGCCAGGCGAGGGTCCCGTTCGTCCGTTCATGGCTGAACGTATGCATCGCCGACAAGAGGACGACGAGGAGCCCGATTTGGCGAAGCTGTTCGCTGACAGAAATCAATACTTCTTCCGGTGTCGGTGTCGGAATTTCAATGACGGCACCGTCCGGTAAGTTCCCGCCGGAAGCGAGAATATCTGGTAAAAAATAAAGCGTGAGCGGCTGCATGGAGGCGAGGAGCATGAGAGCGATCGGAATCCAGATTAGTCGCTTGTTCGCCCACGACTCCCGCCATTCTTGTTTGAAAATTGCCGTGCGCATCAGGCGTTCACCTCCAAGAACAAGGACTCGAGTGACGGATGCCCGACGTGTAACGATTGGACGGTGACGTTCAGTTCAAGGATCCGGTTCAAGATTGCACGTTCAGCGATATCCCGGTCCGGCGACTCGAACGTCCACGTCGAGCCATTTTTCGTCACACGACGCACACCGTTCAACGCTTCCCAATCTGTCCCGCTCGTCGGGTCGTCGAAGAGACGTAATTCAATCGTGGATTTCAATCCGAGCAAGTCGGTCACCGTACCTTCCATCAGTAGTTTACCTTGTCGAAGCAAGAGCACCCAGTCGCTCGCTTCTTCAGCATCTGGGAGTACGTGTGTCGAATAGAGAATCATTCGCTCTCGTTTCAAGTCGCTCAACAAATCGAGCACTTCCCGTCGACCGCGTGGATCTAAAGCTGAGACTGGCTCGTCGAGTAACAGTAATTCAGGGTCATGGACGAGTGCCTGGGCGATGCCTAGACGCTGACGCATCCCGCCCGATAAGTTCGAGGCTGAACGGTCGACCGGCTCAAGACCGACGCGTTTTAATAGTTGGATAGGATCAACGTGTTTCGTTCCCGTCAATTCAGCAGCGTAGCGAATCGTCTCGACAGGCGTGAGGGACGGATAGAGAGCGGGGCGTTGTGGCAAATAGCCAACCCGAATCTGGTCATGTCCGCTCATATCGCCACTCGTCGGGTCCGTGACTCGGGCGAGCAAGTTCAACAAGGTGGTCTTCCCGGCACCATTTTCTCCGAGTAACGAGGTGCAACCTGGGCGTAGCTCAAAGCTGACATCATCGAGGGCCGTGAAGGAACCGAATCGTTTGGTTAACCGTGTGACTTTCATCGTGGCGTCCGTCCCCATAAGAAGTAGATGATCGGACCGAGAATGTTGATGAAGACGATGACGAGGAGCCATACCCATTTCGGGCCGTTCGTCACGTCTCGTTTGAACAAGTCAATCAAAGCGACGACGAGCAAGATGAGTTGCAGGATGAGGACAGGTAACAGGATGAGAAAAAGTGTATTCGGGTCGTTTGCGATATCCATTGCGAGAACCTCCTTTAGTAGATAGACTGTCCTTAACACATTCTACACGAATAGGGCGTCCCCTGTATAAGACACAAAAAATCCCCATCTCACAACGAGATGGGGAAGATGAATCATTTAACGATGATGACAGGAGCGAGTGCACGTTTGGCGAGTTTATGACTCACGCTTCCGAGCACGAACTCTTGGAACGTGTTCAAGCCGCGTGACCCGACGACGACATATTCGTATGGTTCGTGGTTCGCATATTTGACGAGCTCGACGTCCGGTTCACCACGGAGTTCGATGTACTCGTATGGGATGCCTTCAGCTTCCGTCAAATCGAACAACGGTTTGAGCATCTGCTTCCGCTTCGTTTCCAAGTCGATTTTGCCCGTTGAGTTGAGGGCGGCCTCTTTTGATTCTTTCGCACTGATGACATGGACGATGTCAATCGACGCATTGGACGCCTTTGCGAGTTGAATCGCCTTTTCAAGCGCACGTTTCGAGTGGGCAGAACCATCTGCCGCTAAAAATACCTTTCCCATGAAAACTCCTCCTCTTTCGCACGTTCTACATTTAGTATAGGTGATTTAGTGAAGCGGGGGAATGCCGAATCAATGCCCCGCGTTCGCGTCTTGTTGCTTCAAGTGGAGCGCAAGCGTGTTGAGCAGTTTTTCAGAGTCTTTATTCAAATTGAGAAGTTCAGGTTCGATCCCGACTTCACGGTATTTGAAGACGACCTTATCGATGGCGCCGATGGCCGAGTCATCCCAGAGATGCGTATTCGCAAAATCGATGGTGACCTGGTTGACACCTGCCTCCACGTCTTCTGCCACATCAAACTGGTTGACGAATTCAGATGTCGAGGCGAAGAACAATTGTCCGTTTACCGTATAGTCTACGCGATGCGACGTGACGTGGCGACCGAGGTCGATTTTCGAAATTTTGGCAGCGAACAAAATCGCAGCCGTCAAAATTCCACCGAGCACACCGAGTGACAAGTCGTGCGTGAAGACCGTGACGATGACCGTGACGAGCATGACGACCGTGTCTGACTTTTGAGCGGTACGCATCGCTTTGAGCGAGCCCCAGTCGAACGTCGCATACGATACGAAGAACATGACACCGACGAGCGCGCCGACAGGGATGAGCATGAGCACATCACTGATCGTCATGATCATGATGAAGAGGGCGAGTCCTGCGGTGAATGTCGAGAGACGTCCACGTGCACCAGAGGAGACGTTGATGACCGATTGCCCGATCATCGCACATCCTGGCATCCCACCGAAGAATCCAGCGATGATGTTCGAAATCCCTTGACCACGCGACTCGCGGTTCTTATTCGAGTCCGTTCCTGTCATGTCATCGACGATTTGGGCCGTCAAGAGCGATTCAATCAAGCCGACAAACGCGAGTGAGATCGAGTACGGCAAGATGATCATGAGTGTCTCAAGCGTGAACGGCACATCCGGGAATAAGAAATCTGGAAGTGTCGCCGAAATCGTGCCCATGTCCCCGATGTTTTTTGTATCGAGTCCTAGCGTGATCGCGAGAATCGTCATCACGACGATGGCGACGAGCGGTGCAGGGATTGCCTTCGTGACACGTGGGAACAAGAAGATGATGGCGAGTGACGCCGCGACGATTGCCCAAATGATCCAGCTCTCTCCTTCAAAATTTGACAACTGCGCTTGGAAAATCAAAATGGCAAGCGCGTTGACGAAACCGACCATGACGGCACGGGGAATGAATTTCATCAAGCGGGCGATGCCGAGATAACCGAGGACGATTTGAATAATTCCGGTCAAAATACCGGCAGCAAGCAAATACTGCAGACCGTGGTCGGCAACGAGCGAGACGACGACGAGCGCCATCGCACCGGTTGCAGCCGAAATCATGGCCGGACGACCTCCGGCAAACGAGATGACCATGGCGATGATGAATGAGGCATATAGCCCGACCATCGGGTTGACCCCTGCGATGAGGGAGAAGGCGATGGCTTCCGGGATGAGCGCCAAGGCGACGACGATCCCGGCCAAAATGTCGGCCCGGATATTTCCGAACCATTCATGTTTCAACGTATTCAATCTTTCCAAAAGAACACACCTTTCCTTATAAAATGATTTGATTTTCGAGTCTCACGAAAATCAAAATAATGGAATCCGTTCATTTTCAACGTGTTTCATCATACCGAATCTAGTCTAAAATGACAATTGATTCGCGTGAAAAACTATGGTAATTTCATAACGTACAGGTTATATAACGAAAAAGTTATATGAAAGGTAGGGAGTAGTCATGTATACCGTGGAAGAATTGAGCAAAGTGCTCAAGGTACTCGGTGACCCGACCCGATTGACGATGTTGAAACAGATGGAAGCAGGCGAACAGTGCGCCTGTAGTTTCGTCGATTGTTTCGATATTTCGCAACCGGCAATCAGTCGCCATTTGAAGATGTTACGCCAGGCAGGGCTCTTGCTCGAGCGTCGGGACAAACAGTGGATCCATTATCGATTGAACGAGACAAGTCCGTTTTATCCGCTCGTCACCGACTTATTAGCGAATTTAGAGACGACTGAGCCGAGTTGTGATTGTGAGCCGAATTGTGCCATTTAAGGAGAGATGAAGATGAAACTTGAAGTGTTCGAACCAGCCATGTGTTGTCCGACCGGATTGTGTGGACCGGCCATCGACCCGGAACTGACACGGGTGGCGACTATCCATTACGTGTTACAGCAACGGGGCTTTGATGTGTCGCGCTATAATCTCGCATCGGAACCGAATCGATTTGTCGAGAATGTCAATGTACAAGCTGAGATTGCGAATGGGCTCGATGTGCTCCCGATGACGCTCGTCGACGGAGACATTGTGAAACGAGGCGCTTATTTGTCAAATGAAGAGATGGCGGAGTTGACGGGACTACCGATTGCCACATTCGCCAAACAAGATGGAGAAAAACCGAAAGTTCGAATCTCACTCAAAAAATAAGGAGATGCTCACAGTGAAGCCATTTGATTTTCAGACGATTGAACCGACCCACTATGTGTTTTTGACCGGGAAAGGCGGTGTCGGGAAGACGTCGACGGCATCGAGTCTCGCCTTAACGCTCGCCAATCGTGGAAAACAGATTTTACTCGTCTCGACCGACCCGGCGAGTAATCTACAAGACGTGTTTGAGATGGAGCTCGATGAGACACCGCGATCCGTCACAGGGACGATGCTCGAAATCGCTAACTTTGACCCGGAACAGGCGGCAAAACAGTATATGGAACGCATGGTCGGTCCGTATCGGGGCGTGTTACCGGACGTTGCCATCCAATCGATGGAAGAACAGTTGTCTGGCGCCTGTACGGTCGAGATTGCGGCGTTCGACCAATTCACGGAGCTGTTGACGTCCGAGGCAGCACGGGAACGATACGACCATGTCATCTTTGATACGGCACCGACCGGGCATACGCTCCGATTACTGACACTACCGAGCGCATGGGATGAATTTTTAGAGACGAATACGACTGGCGCGTCTTGTCTCGGTCCACTGGCTGGTCTTGCGGGTAAGCAAGTGCAGTACAAACGAGCCGTCGAGACGCTCATCGATGAAAACGAGACGACGTTATTGCTCGTCGCTCGTCCTGAGAAGTCGACACTCGTCGAAGCGGCGCGAGCCGCGAACGAGCTTCGCGCCATCGGCATCGAGCGAATGCAACTCATCATCAACGGTGTTGTCGAGTCAGGTGAAGGGACAGACCGTTACACGAAGCGGTTCATCGAACGCCAACAACAAGCACTCGACAATCTCCCGCACGGAATCGCCGATCTTGAGACGTTCACGCTTCCGTATGCATATGAAAATCTCGTCGGGATATCAGCGCTCCAGCGTTTTGTGAGCGGGGAGTCGGTCGTCATCTCGGATGCACGCTATGACACGAGTCGTTACGGATCGATCGATCAACTCGTCGACGAAATGGAGGCGGACGGTCCGAGCGTGATCATGACGATGGGGAAAGGTGGCGTCGGAAAGACGACACTCGCCTCGCTTCTTGCTGTCGCTCTTCACGAACGAGGGCATGCTGTCCATTTGACGACAACAGACCCGGCCGCTCATTTCGCACTCACAATTGGCGCAGACGTTTCCGATACGTTCACCGTCGATGCTATTGATCCGAAAGCCGAGATTGAGAAGTATCGGACGGATGTGTTCCGGGAAGCAGGGGACATGAACGAAGAGCAGCGCATGATGCTCGAAGAGGACTTGCGCTCACCGTGCACGGAAGAGATTGCCGTCTTCCGCGCCTTTGCCGATCAAGTGGCGAAAGCGAAAGACCGCTTCGTCGTCATCGACACAGCTCCAACTGGACATACACTTCTGTTATTAGATGCGACGGAGAGCTATCATCGCGAACTCGAACGGTCGACCGGAGTCGTTCCGGAAGCGGTCCAAGAGTTGTTACCGAAACTGCGTGACCCAAAACAAACGCACGTCATCATCACGACACTGCCTGAGGCGACGCCAGTATATGAAGCGGAGCGTCTCACAGCAGACTTACAACGGGCAGCGATTCAACCGTTCGCTTGGGTCGTCAATCAATCGTTTACGCCACTCGATGTGACGAGTAAGCTCTTGACATCGAAAGTCGCGAGCGAGGCGATTTGGCTAGAGCGCGTGAACAACTATCCGCGTCCGACGGTTCTCGCATGGCAAGAACAGCTGCCAGTCGGATACTCGGCGCTATCTCAATTAGGAAAGGAGAAAATACAATGAACATCACGAACGAAGCAATCGACTTTTTACAAACCGCGTTAGAAGAGGAAGAGACAAAATCTGTCCGTATCATCACAGAGGCGGGTTGCTGTGGACCAACGCTCGGTCTGGCTGTGGCGACACCAGAAGAGACAGACGAGGTGAAGCAGTTCGACACGCTCACGTTTGCCGTTGCGAAGGAAGCTGAAGCGTTGGCGGAAAATGTTACGCTCGACGTCGAATCGACAGAAGATGGCATCACGCTCGTGTTGCACGGTTTACAACCATCTTGTTAATGAAATAAATAGAGATTATTGGAGGAACTCATTGTGCAGTGGATTGCTAGTTTAATTTTTTTGGTGACGCTCTTTCTGATCATCAAGCAACCGAAAGGCCTTGGCATCGGTTACTCGGCGATGGGGATGGCCGTCATCGCCCTCCTTTCAGGCGTTGTCAACCTCGATGACGTCGGAACGGTATGGGGCATCATCTGGAACGCAACATTCACGTTTATCGCCGTGATTTTGATCTCACTCATTTTAGATGAGATTGGATTTTTTGAATGGGCCGCTTTACATATGGCACGAATCGCTAAAGGCGGTGGGGTGAAGCTATTTGTCTATATCACCTTACTTGGCGCGCTCGTCGCAGCATTGTTCGCAAACGACGGGGCCGCACTCATTTTGACACCAATCGTTTTAGCGATGGTACGAGCACTCAAACTGCCGAACGCGGTCGTGTTGGCATATGTCATGGCATCCGGCTTCATCGCCGACACGGCAAGTCTCCCCTTCATCGTCTCGAACTTGGTCAATATCGTTTCGGCTGACTTCTTTGGTATCGGGTTTGCCGAATATGCGGCGCGGATGGTATTCGTCAACGTGTTCGCAGTCGCAGGTAGTCTGCTCGTCTTGTATCTCTATTTCAAAAAAGACATCCCGAAACAATATGACGCGTCTCAGTTGGCCGAACCGGCGTCGGTCATCAAAGACCATACGATGTTCCGCTTGTCGTGGGTCGTACTCGCTTTGTTAGTCATCGGGTATTTCACGAGTGACTTGCTCGGCATCCCGGTCTCGCTCGTCGCTGGTGTCATCGCCTTGTTCTTCCTCGTGATGGCGAATCGGTCATCTGCGGTAGAGACGACTCAAGTCGTGAAAGGTGCACCGTGGGCCATCGTCTTTTTCTCGCTCGGGATGTATATCGTCGTTTACGGATTACAAAACGCGGGACTGACACAAGTACTTGCCAACTTCATTGACTGGTTCGCAGTGAATGCATTCAGTGCGACGTTCGGGATGGGCTTCTTGGCTGCCATCTTGTCATCGGTCATGAACAATATGCCGACCGTCATGATTGATGCGCTCGCCATCGACTTGACGCATACGACCGGTCAGATTCGGGAAGCCTTAATCTATGCGAACGTTATCGGGTCCGACCTTGGACCGAAAATCACCCCGATTGGGTCACTTGCGACGCTCCTTTGGCTCCATGTGCTCCGCTCGAAAGGCCTTAAAATTGGATGGGGTGAGTATTTCAAAGTCGGGATCATCTTGACGATTCCGACACTGGCCATCACATTGCTCGGCCTCTATATCAGCTTATTACTTTATTAAGGAGTGGGTTATATGAAACTAGTCATCATTGGATCTGTTGCTGCCGGGACATCGGTCGCAGCGAAAGCACGTCGGAATAACGAGGACGCCCAGATTACGATTTACGACAGGGATTATGATATCTCGTACTCAGGTTGCGGCATTCCGTACTACGTCGGCGGAGAAGTGGAGTCACGTGACGATTTGACACCTCGTGACGCGTCGTTCTTTAAGAAACGCTACAACATCGACGTCATGACACGTCATAACGTGACGACGGTCGACAAGGACGCGAAGACGGTGACGGTGGAAAACTTAGAGACAGGTGACACGTTCACGGACTCGTATGACATCCTCGTCCTTGCGACAGGGGCGACGAGCATCATCCCACCGATTCCGGGTGTGAAGTCAGATAACGTCTTCCCAATCCGAAACATTCAGCACGCCGAAGCGACACGGTCGTTCGTCGATTCGACGAACCCGAAACATGCGACGATCATCGGTGCCGGCTTCATCGGTTTGGAGATGGCCGAACAGTTGAAGCTACGCGGTGTGGACGTGACAATCATCGAGCGCGTGCCGCAGGTGATGCCACCACTCGATAAAGACATGGCGTGCCGCGTCGAGGAACACCTCGAGAAGAACGGAATCGAACTCATGCTTGGGGAGACGGTGACGGAACTTGTCGGTGACGGACATGTGGAGCGTGTCGTCACGGAGAGTGGCAAGTCGATCGAGACTGACTTCGTCATCTTATCGGTCGGGGTCCGTCCGAACGTCGAGCTTGCGATGAAGATGGGAGTGGAACTAGGTGAGACGGGAGCGATTGCCGTCAATGAACGTATGGAGACGAACATCCCGGACGTGTATGCGGCTGGAGACGTCGCGGAGAGTTTCTCCATCGTGACAGGAAAACCGATTTGGCGCCCGCTCGGTTCGACAGCGAACAAGATGGGGCGGACCGCTGGGGACGTGATCACGGGCGGTCATCTCGAGCATCGCGGTATCCTCGGAACGGGTATCTTCAAAGTGTTCGGACTTGCGGTGGCGCAGACGGGACTTTCCGAGAAGGAAGCACGCGAACTCGGTTACGACATCGAGGTGCTTCATAACACGAAACCGGATAAGCCTGCCTACATGGGTGGGAAAGACATGACGATCAAAGCGGTCGCAGATCGTTCGACGCGTCAATTGCTCGGCATCCAAATCGTCGGGTTCGAAGGAGTCGACAAACGAATCGACGTCTTCGTCACGGCCATCACACTGAAGGCGAAAGTGGATGACTTGTTCCACCTTGACCTCGCATACGCACCGCCGTTCTCGACGACGAAAGATCCGGTCATGTATACGGGGATGGTCCTTTCGAACAGTATCGACAAGGCGGCACGACTCATCACACCAGCCGAGCTGCAGACACGAATCGATGCAGGGGAAGACATGCAAATCATTGATACGCGGAAAGCAGCGCAGTTCGAGAAGGCGTGTGTCGATTGTGCGGTCAACGTCCCACTCGGCAACTTGCGGGAAGCGGCGAAAGACATGGACAAGGACAAGCCGACCGTCGTCTATTGTAACGGCGGAGTGACGGGGAACGCGGCACAAAACGTGCTCCGTAACCTCGGGTTCACCGACGTGTACAACTTGTCAGGCGGGAACAAGAACTATCAGTTGTTCAAAAAATACGGGAACTAAACAAGGCGACGTCCAGTGCGGGCGTCGTTTTTTGTGCACTGATTTTTCAACGGAACAGCAGAAAGAACGGGACGAATATGGACGATTGTCTATTTAGTTCATTGTTCTTAGTAAATCTGTAAGAACAATGATGCCAATTGACCCTTTTCTAAAATAACGTTGCTTCGCCAAAGGAAACCGTTTACAATTTTTGTGTAAGCGTTTTCTCAAAATAGTGCTATAAGGAGGGACCCTCATGGTCAAAAAGCAATGGAAACCCGTATGGGCAGTTGTGCTAACGTTTGCACTAATTCTGTCAATGTTTCCGATGCCGACGTCCGCTTTGGATAAAGGCAAGTCGACACTCGTCGTCGTCCATTATCAAGAGGCGCCGGATAACGAAAAGGATTGGAACTTATGGCTTTGGGCGAATGGCCCAGATTACTTCCCGAACAAAGGATTCACATTTAATGGGGAAGATGCATTCGGAAAGGTGGCGGCTTACGAATTCCCGGTCGATTCACCTGAAAAAATTGGTCTCATCGTTCGAACGGACAACTGGGACAAAGATAAAGGGTCAGAGAAGGACCGCTTCATCACGAGCGACATGATTCAAGATGGTGTCGCAGAAGTGTGGATCAAGTCAGGTGATCCGAAGATTTATACGTCGAACCCAGACGGGGAGACGGCTTCAACGGAGATTGATATGAAAGTTCACTATTTCCGTTACGACAATACATACACGGACTGGGGCCTATGGGCTTGGCCAGACGGTGGGGACGGTCAGAGCATCGCGTTTGACGAAACAGATGCATTCGGTGGCGTGGCGAACGTCAAGCTCGCCAACCCAGAGTCGAAAAAACTTATGGGCTTGATCACGAAAAAAGGAGAATGGACGGAGAAAGACGGGGAAGATCGCTTCGTTCTTGGTTCAGCGAAAGAAATTTGGCTCGTTGAAGGAGATTCAACGATTTACTATTCAGAGCCTGAAATCGATCGTTCACCGAAACTCGTCTCATTCTCGGCGGACACGTTCCGTCAAGCAACGCTCACGACGAACCGCGTCATTACGGATGCGTTCATCGATGAAGTGACGGTAGATGGTGCTACTGTCGCTGCCATCACAAAGGCTGGTGACAAGTCAGTCACAATCGAATTCAAAGAAGATATCGATTTAGCAAAAGTCATCAAAGCCTCACATCCTGAGTTTGGTGAACAGACGCTTCAAGCAGGAAAAGTACTTCGTTCAAAAGAGTTTGATGCGAAGTATGCCTATAATGGCAAACTCGGCATCACGTACCAAAAATCAAAAACTCAATTTGTTCTTTGGGCACCGACGGCTCAACAAGTCGAGCTCGAGCTATGGAACATGCCGAAAGACCGACCAGCGAACGACAAAGACTTGAAAAAAGTCATCCAGATGAAACGTGGGGAACGTGGCACGTGGGTGGCTGAAGTACGCGGCGACCTCGACGGTGTCGGGTATACGTATCAAGTGACACATGCGACAGGGAAAGTCCGTGCGGTCGATCCGTATGCGACAGCTGTCGGGGTGAACGGTGACCAAGGGGTCATCGTCGACTTGAAAGAAACAGATCCGAAACGGTGGAACTCGATGAAGCCGAAGTTGAAAAACGCGACGGACGCCATCATCTATGAGACACACGTCCGCGACTTCTCGATTTTTGATGTCACATCGAACACATACGATTCAGGCATTCGCTATAAAGGGAAATACCTCGGTGTCGTTCAACCAGGAACTCGCTTGATCGAGAACGGGAAGAAGACAGCGACGAAGACGGGACTCGACCATGTCAAAGACCTTGGCGTGACACACGTCCAGTTCATCCCGGTTTATGACTATAACACGGCTTCTGTCGACGAAACGAACCCGACGGCAACATATAACTGGGGCTACGACCCGAAAAACTACAACGCACCAGAAGGATCGTATTCAACGAATCCTTACGATGCTAAAGTGCGAATCAGTCAGATGAAAGAAATGATTCAAGGGCTACATGACAACAACTTACGTGCCGTCATGGACGTTGTCTACAACCACATGTTCGACGCGCAGGCATCTAACCTTCACAAAATCGTACCGGGTTACTACTACCGTTATACGGCAGGTGGCGACTTCGCAAACGGAACAGGTGTCGGGAACGATACGGCGTCTGAGCGTGCGATGATGCAAAAACTCATTGTCGATTCAGTCGTCTACTGGGCAAAAGAATACCATTGGGACGGCTTCCGCTTCGACTTGATGGGAATTCACGATGTCGATACGATGAACAAAGTTCGTGCAGAATTGAATAAAGTCGACAAATCGATTCTCGTCTTCGGTGAAGGCTGGGATCTCGGCACGCCACTTGACGCCGAACTCAAAGCAAACCAAAAGAACGCCTACGACATGCCTGGTGTTGCTCACTTCAATGACAACATCCGTGATGGATTGAAAGGTAGCGTCTTCTATGATGAAGACAATGGCTTCATCAATGGAAAAGAAGGCATGGAGAACCGCGTGAAGACAGGAATCGTCGGGGAAATCACGTATAACGACATGATCAAAGGGTTCACGAAAGAACCGACGCAAGCAATCACATACGTCGAAGCACACGATAACCATACGCTTTGGGACAAGTTGGAGTTGACGAATCCTGACGCTTCTGAAGAAGTGCGTACAGACATGCACCGCCTCGCTTCGAGCATTCTCTTGACGAGCCAAGGTACGACATTCCTTCACGCTGGTCAGGAGTTCATGCGTACGAAAGAAGGCGACCATAACTCGTACAAATCACCGGATTCGATCAATCAGCTCGACTGGAAGCGGGCAGCCGACCGTAAGGCGGACGTCCAATACATGAAAGGCTTGATTGAGATGCGGAAAGCAAATCCTGGTCTCCGCATGACGAAAGCGACTGATGTGAAGCGCTTCTTGAAATTCTACAAGTCTGAGGCGAACGTCATCACGTATTTGATTGATGAAGACGCACCAGGACAAAAGAACGACTTGTACATTACACATAACGCGAACCCGAATGCTGTATCCGTGAAACTTCCAAAAGGAACGTGGAACGTGATAGTCGACGGTGATCGCGCTGGAACGAAAACGATCAAACGTACGACTGGCAGAGTTACAGTCCCTGCCTACCATACGTTTGTCCTCGAGCGTAACTAATTCATTGACCCCACTTGCAAACAAGTGGGGTTTTCTTATGGGGAAATTGCAGACGCCAGATGAATGTTATTTCGAAATTGGTCATTTCAACTTTTCATAAACGATTTTTAGGAAGAGTGATTGTGAGTCTAACCTGTCACGTGCGAGAACGGATAGTTGAAACGAAGGTCTCCTTTTCTCTAAGATGGAAGAAGAGAGAACAAATGAGGAGACTTAAGACATGAATTTGTATGAACAAGCGAGCGAGTGGATGCGACAGTGGAAAGATGACCCTTCCGAACGTTTGCGAGAAATCGAACAAGAAATTGAACGCACGGGTACGTATTCGTTGACGACGGAGGAGTTGTGTGAAGGTGCAAAAGTGGCATGGCGGAACTCGAACCGTTGTATCGGACGATTGTTTTGGCAGACGCTTCATGTGATCGATGCCCGGAATGCGAAAACGTTTGATGACGTCTACGCGCGGCTTGTGGAACATCTTCATTTCGCCACGAACGGTGGGAAAATCCGCTCGACGATGACGATCCTTCCGAACGAGTTTAAACTGTTGAACACGCAGCTGATTCGGTATGCCGGATATGAGACACCGGACGGAATCATCGGAGACCCGATGTCCGTGACGATGACGAAACGGGCCGAACAACTCGGATGGGTCGGGGACGGCACGCCGTTTGATATCTTGCCGCTCGTGATTACGGACGGTCAGGACGTTCGTCTATACGACTTGCCGAGCGATGCCGTGCTCGAAGTAGAAATCGTTCACGAGGAGTTTGATTTGTTTGATGGTCGTCCGATCAAATGGCATGCCGTTCCGGCCATCGCTGACATGGAACTTGAAATCGGCGGTCTCCGTTTTACGTCAGTGCCGTTCAATGGATGGTATATGGAGACAGAAATCGGTGCGCGTAACTTGGCAGACACCGATCGCTATGACTTGTTGCCGCTCGTCGGCCGCTCACTCGGGCTCGATACGTCGAAAGAGCGTTCACTTTGGCGGGATCGCGCGCTCGTTGAATTGAATATTGCCGTCCTCCAATCTTTCGAGCGGGCGGGTGTCACGATTGTTGACCACCATACCGCGGCCAAACAGTTCAAGCGATTCGAAAAGAATGAACGGGAAGCAGGGCGTGACGTCACCGGGCAGTGGAGCTGGCTCATCCCCCCTCTATCGCCTGCGACGACGCACGTCTTCCATGAACATTACGACAACATCATCAAGACGCCGAACTTGTTCGCACGAAGCGGATGTCCGTTCTCAGGGTTTCGTCAGCCGGTAAAAGAGGAAATAAAAGGCTAGAACCGAGAGAAAGGATGATTGCTGTGGCAGTCCCACTTTGGAAACGAGCCGTCGCCGGTCAAATCGACCAAGTCGTTTTTCAGACGCCGGCCAAATTGATTGAAAAGGCCATCCGTAAAAAGGTATGGCCCGACAAGGAAGTGAAGCGGTATTACTTGCCGACCGTTGTGACGATGGCCGGAGAGGTTTACTGTATGCTGTATCAAAACGGTCAGACACTCGGAGACCGAGTCGTCGGGATTAAAGTCGTGAGTGCGGACGGACGTCCGCTCTCCCTCGAGCAGGTCATCAAACGGACGCTTTATAAAGATGTCGTCTATCCGGCGACGCTTGGGATTCCACTCATTCGAGCGCTTCAACAGATGAAGTCGAATAAAGACCTCGAGTTGCCGCATGACGAGTTCGCCCATACGAAATTGATTTCGACAAAGTGAAAAAAGAAGCAGGGCGACCGTGTGTCGCTCTGTTTTTGCGTCCCGTTCGGTCGGGTAGGAATCGGGACAGAAAATAAGGTATAATGAGGTTGGATCAAAATGAACGACCATTGGAGGCTTTTTAGTTATGACAAAAATCGCATGGATTACCGACAGTATGGCCAACTTCTCACAAGAAGAGGCATCACGTCTCGGTGTAGATATCGTCCCGATTCAATTGATTGTGGATGGCAACGGCTACAGTGAAACAAATCTCTCGCTTGAAGACTTGCATCGATATATGATTGATCAAAAGAAAGAAGCGAAGACGTCACAACCGATTTTCGGAGATTTTATCGGCCGCTACGAACGCTTGAAAGAAGAAGGATATGACTGTGCCATCGCCGTCCACTGCTCGAACGGATTGAGCAGCACGGCGAAAAACTCAAAAGCAGCGGCAGAGGCGGCTGACTTCAAAGTGTATACGATCGACTCGCACGCCGCGCTCGAAGCGCAACAAGAGCTCGTTCGAATCGGAAAAGCGGCTGAACAAGATGGCAAATCCATCGAAGAGATTGTCGCATTGCTCGAGGCATGGCGTGATAAGAAAAACTTCTTCATGATTATCGGTAACATGGAAACGATGCGCCGCGGCGGTCGCGTTTCTTCGGGTGAGCTGTTCCTTGCGAACATCTTGAACATCAAACCGATCATCACGCTCGATGAGACAGGGAAAGTCATCCCGTTCAAAAAAGCGCGCTCGTTGAAGAAAGCCTATGCGGAAATGGTCGGTGAACTCGAACGTCGCCACGCGGAGAACGGTGTGAAGGATAACCGAGTGTTCGTCCAAACGGCACTCGCACCGAAGATGCAAGACGACCTTGTCGCGCTCATCGAGTCGAAATTGCCAGGTCTTGAAGTGGTACGGACGCGCTTCTGTCCATCGATCGCGGTACATGCCGGATTTGAGACGGTCGGCGTTTTGTGGCTCGACGCTTAATCAATAGGAGGAATGTAAGATGGAAGCAATGACAACCTTGACTGGATTGAATGAACGGATTGCGAGCACGGAACAACTGCTCGTCTACGTATCACATCCAGGATGCAGTGTCTGTCATGCGCTGAAACCTCAAATCGAAGAGATGCTTCATCAATTCCCTGACATCGAGGCGGTCGCGGTGGATTCGGACGAAGTCCCGGAAGTTGCGGGATCCTTCTCCATTTTCACGGTACCGGTCGTCCTCTTTTTCATCAACGGGAAAGAGATGCTACGCCGGGCACGATTCGTCCCAATTGGTGAACTGACGCATCAACTCGAACGCATGCAAGAAATGAGACAAGCCTAAAATCAACCCATCATCCGATTTAGAGGATGATGGGTTTTTTTCGTAAGTGAACGGGTAAAGACCCGCAAACACATAAGGGGTGATTCGATGCGAGGCAAGCAATACGTGGGAGAATCGATTGATGTGTACTACGACGTGTCGCTCTGCGTACATGCGGCAGAATGTGTACGTGGGCTACCGGAAGTGTTTGATACGCAACGGAAACCGTGGATTTTACCAGATGGTGCCGAGGCGCCAGATGTCGCGACGGTGATTGAACGTTGTCCAAGCGGTGCCCTCCAATTCGTCCGAAAAGACGGAGGCGATGCGGAGACACCAGATGTACCGACATCCGTAAAATTGAACGATTGGCAACAAATCGAAGTGCGGGGTGACCTTCAGATCGATCAAGGCGATGAGGTCATTTCGACTTACCGGGCGACACTATGTGGATGCGGGCAATCTGGGAAACGTCCGATCTGTGACCATAGTGGTGCGTGTAAAGGATGAGAGGATGATGGGGGATGCACATTCCATTGCATTCAGAATGGCACGATACGAAATTGACCTTACATTTGATTTCGCAGCTTCTCGGAAAGATCAAACTCAAACTGGCACCGCCGGAACCGCAATGGGGGCACGTCTCGTTGCCGCTCACGGTGCAAGGTTTCACGACAGGGTTGTTATTTGAGGGAGAGCGGGCGCTACAGATTGATGTGGACTTATTGACGTCTTGCCTCGTCGTCCATGTCGAGGAACAGACGGACGCCATTCCGATTGAAGCTGGAAAAACGATTAAGTCGTATCATGATGACTTGTTCGCGCGCCTTCGTGAACACGGGGTACACATCACCATCAATCCGAAACCACAAGAGATGGCCTTCAAAGGGCTACTCGATAAGGACGAGACACCGCTCGCCTATGACGCGACGTATGCCCGAAAAGGATTGAGACTGTTTCAGCGGGCGGCGCACGAACAACTAACATATTTATCGAAATTGCGATGTCGGAAAATCAAACCGGCTCTCTTTTGGGGAACGTTTGATGTCTCATCACTTGTCATCTATCCGATTGAACATCCATTTCCGGAAGATAAAATAATCGAACGTGTCGCCTTCGATGAACAATTTGTCGAATTTGGATTTTGGCTCGGAGACGACGTGACGGATCGTCCGAGTTATTTTGTGTTACCGTATCCGTTTTTGTTCAGATCGTTACCAACGGAGACATTGAAGCCGGAAGCGGGTTATTATGATGCGGAGAAGAGCGAATTTTTCTTGCCACTTGATGAAGCGACGAGTGGTCACGTCCAAGAATTTTTGTCCACCTCGTTTGATATTTTGATGCGTGAGATGGAGTGGACGACGCGTGATCATTTCTTCATCCCACTAAAATTAGACGAGGAGAGTGTTGAGTGAATGGACATCAAACTAAAAGAAAATACGTTTTATGTCGGCGAGGAGGCGAAGCCATCTGCAGAATTACATTACGTACCGACGGGACCCGACAAACTGATTGTCGATCATACGTATGTGAGTGATGACCTGAGAGGACAAGGGGTTGGGGAGAAGCTCGTCCTCGCTGTCGTCGAATATGCACGTGAGCAAGGGAAAACAATCATCCCGCTCTGTCCGTTCACGAAAAATCAGTTCGACCGTCACGAGGAGTATCACGACGTGTTGGCGACGTGAATATATAAAAATGGAGCGCCATCGGGCGCTCCATTTCAGCTTGTTGACAAATAACATGTTCGAACTCGTCCTTCCGGCGCCCACGCTTTCCGCAGGCAATCCCGGAGCCGCATCGCGACTTAAG
>NZ_JACSKL010000011.1:0-85197 GCF_018617585.1 Exiguobacterium sp. s129 | reverse complement strand
GAGCTCCATGGGCTCCGTTTCACCTTCTACAGGGGGACCGCGAAGGTCCAACGCGCCAATCTGGTGGCAGCCACCGCACAAAACATGAAGAAGCTAGCCAACCTATTGACCAGAAAGGACCGTCTACATAACATTTCTTCAATCTTTTGTCGGGCAGAGCGCCTCAAGCTCGTTGAACATAAAAAAAGACGAACCAAATCGCACGTGGCGATTTGGTTCGTCAACAGCCTGAGGGTCTCATACGAGACCCCTCTAAATTATCCTAATTGATCTTCATCTTTCTTCTGTGCTTCGAGCCACTTATCTCGCTCGTCAGGTTCATCGGCCAAGTCTTTGAACAAGGCGACAATCATAAAGACGAGAACGAAGATGAATGGGAAGGCTGCGAGGATCGCAACAGCTTGCAGGGCATCCAACCCACCAGCGTAAAGAAGCACGGCAGCGATAGATGATTGGATTACACCCCATGTCATTTTAATGCCCATCGGCGGGACAAGCTTCCCGTTCGAAGTGAGCATACCGAGTACATATGTCGCTGAGTCAGCAGACGTGATAAAAAATGTCGAGATTAGGAAGATCGCGACAATACTGAGTACTGTCCCAAAACCACCAAACGTCTCGAATAATGCGAACAGCCCGACTTCTGTACCGATTTCGTTCACTTGTCCAATCAAGTCGTATCCACCGAACAAGTCAGCCCAGATAGCTGAGCCACCGAAGACGGAGAACCATAAGAGTCCGAACGATGTTGGGACGAGTAAAATCCCGATAATAAATTCACGAATCGTGCGGCCTTTAGATACGCGTGCGATGAACGTTCCGACGAATGGTGACCACGAGATCCACCATGCCCAATAGAAGATCGTCCAGCCGTTGATCCACTCACGTTCAACCGGTTCGAACGCGGCCGTACGGAAACTCATACCAGGAAGTTGTTGCAAGTACGTCCCTACCGTTTGTGTGAACAAGTCGAAGATGAACGCAGTCGGTCCAGCGAACATTGTCGCGACAAGTAAGACGATTGCCAAGAAAATGTTCGTGTTACTTAAAATGCGAATCCCTTTTTCAAGACCCGTTGAAGCACTGATCATGTAAAGTACCGTTACGACAGCAATGATGATCAACTGTGTCACGAAGGCGTTCGGTACCCCAGGGATGAGATAATGAAGGCCACCGGCAATCTGTTGAGCACCAAAACCGAGTGAAGTCGCTACCCCGAATGCCGTCGCAATGACCGCAAGAATATCGACCGTTTGTTTCACAGGTTGTTCGTAGCGGTTATGGACAAGCGAACCGATTGTCTCCCCAATCGTAGCAGGGCGCCCTTTTCTAAACGTTGAGTATGCGATTGCGAGTGCGATCATGGCATAAATCGCCCAAGGGTGGAAGCCCCAGTGGAAGAAGGCATAACGCATCGCAGTACGCGCGTCTCCTTCAGGTGTCAAAGCAGAGAACGGTGGTGAATGAAAATGAAGAAGCGGCTCTGCTGCTCCCCAGAAGATGAGTCCGATCCCCATCCCGGCACTGAATAACATGGCGAACCATGACAAGTAACTAAATTCAGGTCGGTCCGAATCTTTCCCGAGACGAATCGATCCATAGCGAGAAAAGATTAAAAAGATAGCGACAAGTAAGAAGCCGGTCGCACTTAACAGGTAGAACCAGCCCATCCCGTTTGAGAGCCAGCCTTGTAACGTGCTGGTTACATTTAATAGACTAGCATTTCCTAAAATGCTTTCGGGAAATAATCCCCAGATTGTGAATAAGCCAGTTATGATTGCAGAAATGACAAACACAGGCGTCACACGGCTTTTCCGTTCCATAAAATCACTCCTATTTAATTTTCTATTTTCATATACGTTCCCCACCCTAACATACTTTTTAAACAAGTCTCAACCCCAACTGTCCATAAATGTGTCATTTACTGAAAAATAGATAGGTGTCTTGTCAAGAAGTTGTTTCTTTCGGTTCAAGTGAGACAATCAACGTCTCATCCACCACATAGTAAGGTCTTTTTGGTAGCGTCTTTAGGTAACCCCCCTCTCGAAGACGTGTCAAATCTAGTTGTAGTGCATTCTCAAATTTTCGCAGTGGCAATTTTTTCTCTTGATCCATATACAAGTCTAGGGCACGCTGTACTTGGTCCATCTCATAGATAACATCACGCTCTTCTTCCGGAACGATATGAAACGTCTCTTTCGACATATAGAAACGCTGTTTTGGGATTCCGGACAAATGATGCTTCAATCGTTTTGTGTCAATCTCTTGTGTGTCATCTAGTAGGACGGTACGATTTACGCCTTTTGGCAACGTCTGTTCATACTCGTGAATCGCATGTCGCAATTCAGGTAACGTGATATCGATTTCTCGATCAGGCTCCACCTCTTTTTGCTGTGTCAGCCGCTTCCACCAACTCTTACTCTTCTTCGCTTCTTGCTCCATAAGCATACCCCTCCCTGTCTTCCTGTTCCCGATTCTTTTAAAACTTTCACCATAAAATCGCATATTCATGAAAAAAACCTTCCTTTTTTCAAAGGAAGGTTCAATAAGCCGTGGCTTATTTAAGTTTGTTACGGAGAACCATTTGTAAGATTCCACCGTGACGGTAGTAATCAATTTCAACTTCAGAGTCGAAACGTGCGATGACTTTGAATTCTGTCACCGTTCCGTTTTCATGTGTCGCTTTTGCGTTCAAGATATCGCGTGGACGTACAGACTCATCGACTTGGATATCGATTGCTTCCTCACCAGTCAATCCGAGTGACTCTGCTGATTCACCATCTAAGAATTGAAGTGGAAGTACACCCATCATAACAAGGTTTGAACGGTGAATCCGCTCGAAACTTTGTGCGATGACTGCACGGATGCCAAGGAGGTTTGTCCCTTTCGCAGCCCAGTCACGAGACGACCCCATTCCGTAGTCGTTTCCAGCAAGGACGACAAGTCCAGTACCTTGTTCTTTATACTTCATCGCAGCATCGTACATCGGCATGATCTCACCTGTTGGCCAGTAAGTCGTGAATCCACCTTCTGTACCTGGTGCGACTTGGTTGCGGATACGAATGTTGGCGAACGTACCACGCATCATGACTTCATGGTTACCACGGCGTGAACCGTAAGAGTTGAAGTCAATTGGCTCTACCCCTTTAGAAAGGAGGTATTGACCAGCTGGTGTCGTCTTCGAGAATGATCCCGCTGGCGAGATGTGGTCAGTCGTGACCGAATCCGCAAACTTCCCGATGACGCGTAAGCCATTCAATGCATGAACTTCGCCCGCTTCTGGTTCGAGTTGTTCGAAGAACGGTGGGTTTTGGATGTATGTCGACTCATCTGAGAAGTCATACAAGTTACCTTCTGGAACGTCTAGCGCGTTCCAACGCTCGTTACCAGTGAAGACCGTTTCGTATTCTTTACGGAACGCTTCTGGTGACACGACGTCTTGTACGACCATCTTGATTTCATCGTTTGATGGCCAGATGTCTTTGAAGTACACTTCATTTCCATCTTTGTCCGTACCGAACGAATCGTTCATGATGTCGAAGTTGACTGACCCTGCGAGTGCGTAAGCGACGACAAGTGGTGGTGACGCCAAGAAGTTCGCTTTCACAAGTGGGTGAACACGTCCTTCAAAGTTACGGTTCCCAGAAAGGACAGAAGATACGAGCAAGTCGTTCTCCGTGATTGTTTCTTCGACTTCACGGTCAAGTGGACCCGAGTTTCCGATACATGTCGTACAACCGTAACCGACCGTGTTGAAGCCGAGTTCATCCAAGTAAGAAGTCAAGCCAGCTTTGTCAAGATAATCTGTTACGACTTTCGAACCTGGTGCGAGTGATGTCTTCACGTATTTCGGAACAGTCAAGCCGCGTTCTACCGCTTTCTTCGCAACGAGTCCGGCACCGACCATAACGTAAGGGTTCGACGTGTTCGTACAGCTTGTGATGGCAGCAATCGCGACATCTCCTGTACTCATGTCGACGGCACCATCTTCATAGTTGACCGTCGCCTTCTTCTCGAGTTCAGAACGGTCAAGTCCAAAGCCGCTGTTCCCTGCAGGAGCGCTCAAGCTATCGATGAACGATGTTTGAACGTCTGAGAGGTTGATTCGGTCTTGTGGACGTTTTGGACCTGCTAGTGAAGGTTCAACTTTTGACAAGTCGAGCGTCAACACTTTCGTGAATGTTGGATCAGCTTGGTCTGGCGTGTAGAAGAGATCGTTCGCTTTTGAGTATTCTTCAACGAGTGAGATCAATTCTTCAGAGCGTCCAGTTGTACGCATGTAGTTCAATGTTTCCGTATCGACTGGGAAGAATCCACATGTCGCGCCATATTCTGGCGCCATGTTTGCGATTGTTGCACGGTCAGAAAGCGGCATCGTGTGAAGCGACGGTCCGAAGAATTCAACGAATTTCCCTACTACTTTTTCATGACGGAGCATCTCTGTTACGACGAGTGCTACGTCTGTCGCTGTTACACCAGGGTTGACTTCACCGATGATTTTGACACCGACGACTTCTGGCACTGGGAAGTACGATGGTTGACCGAGCATACTTGCTTCCGCTTCGATTCCTCCAACGCCCCATCCAAGAACACCGAGTCCGTTGATCATCGTTGTGTGCGAATCCGTTCCGACGAGTGAATCTGGATAAGCCACAGTACCTGATGCATCGTTTTTCTCGAGGACGACAGATGCCAAGTACTCTAAGTTTACTTGGTGAACAATCCCCGTTGCAGGTGGTACGGCACGATAGTTGTCAAACGCCGTCTGAGCCCAACGTAAGAACTTATAACGCTCTTCGTTACGTTCGAATTCAATGTCCATGTTTTTCATCAATGCGCCAGCGAAACCGTACGCATCTACTTGAACAGAGTGGTCAACGACGAGGTCGACAGGGATTTCTGGGTTGATTTTGTTCGGGTCTCCACCGAGGTCCGCCATCGCTTTACGAAGTGAAGCAAGGTCTACGACCGTCGGTACACCCGTGAAGTCTTGAAGTACAACGCGTGCCGGCTTGAACGGTACGTCAATGTCTTTCGAGACGTCGGCAGTACCCCATTTTGCCAAGTTCTCGACATGTTCTTTTGTAATCGCGCGACCGTCTTGTTGACGGAGTACCGATTCGAGAAGTACGCGAATCGAATAAGGTAAACGGCTGATGTTCGTTAACCCTTCTTCTTCTAACTTTTTCAATCGATAAAAATCATACGATTGCCCGTTCGCCTCGAACGATGTCCGAGATGCGAACGCGTCTAAAACATTCGTCTGTTCCATTGCAATTTCCCCCTTTTTGAAAGCGCCGACCACACGACAATGCGTAATCGCTTACTTTTCACATATTTATCATAATACAAGTATAGCGTGACGTAAAATACATTCCGTCACAAATTAGTCATAAGTAAAACTTATCAATTCACTGAAAAAGGGATAAACGACAAAAAACACCTCAAAACTGAGGTGTTTGCACATTATTCTTCTGTTCCAATCTCTTCGTTGACATCTAAAGCCTCAACGAGAGTCAAATCGTCCGCATGACGTTCAGCGAACCGCTCATACGTGAACTCGTTCGCGAACAGGAAGACCGGACGTTCCCAGCGGTCAGTGACAAGCATGTTCCGTGAGTCTTGGAAAGGTTTCAACGCTTTCAATTCTTTATCTTTTACCCAACGTGCAACGCTGTATGATACAGGTTCCATTCGGATGTCTACGCCATACTCATTGTTCAAACGATATTCAAACACTTCAAACTGGAGTTGACCGACCGCACCGAGATAAATCTCATTGTATTCGTTGCGATAAACTTGAATCGCCCCTTCTTGCGCGAGTTGCTCAACGCCTTTGTGGAAGTGTTTCGACTTGAGCGAGTTGACTGGTGATACTCGCATAAACAACTCAGGTGGGAAAGTTGGCAATGCTTCAAAGGCAATCTTTTGCTTCGATGTCGTGATCGTATCCCCGATTTGATACGTACCTGAATCATAGATCCCGATGACATCTCCTGCGAACGCTTGGTCAACCGTCTCACGATCGTTGGCCATGAGCTGCGTAGACTGGCTCAATTTGATTTTCTTACCGGTCCGCGTGAGTGTGACGTCCATCCCTCGCTCGAACACCCCTGAACAGATTCGGACGAATGCGATGCGGTCACGGTGCGCCGGGTTCATGTTCGCTTGAATCTTAAAGACGAACCCACTGAAATCTTCTGATGTCGGATTGATTGGACCGACGTTCGATTTACGCGCTTCTGGAGCTGGAGACATCTCCAAATAATGATTCAAGAACGCAGTCACACCAAAGTCAACGAGCGCCGTTCCGAAGAATACGGGCGTCAATTTACCGCTTTGGATTGCTTCCACATCAATCTCATTCCCTGCTCCGTCGAGTAGGTCGATTTCATCGCGAAGATTCGTCAAGTTCTCTTCAGAAAGATGGTCAGCGAGCACCGGGTCGTTTACCCCGTCCTCACTTAGTTGAAGGGTCGACTTGTCTCCACGGAACAAATGAACTTCATTTTTCATTCGGTCATAAACACCTTCGAACTGCATCCCGCTGCCGATTGGCCATGTGATGGCAACTGAAGGCATGCCGAGCACTTCCTCAAGTTCTTCCATCAATTCAAGCGGGTCTTTTGCCTGACGATCCAACTTGTTCATGAATGTAAAAATTGGAATACCGCGCATACGACAAACTTGGAATAGCTTCTTCGTCTGCGTCTCGATCCCTTTCGCGGCATCGATGACCATGACCGCGCTGTCGACAGATGTCAATACGCGATACGTATCCTCACCGAAATCGTTGTGACCAGGTGTATCCATGATCGACACGACTTTGTCTTGATAGATGAATTGCATGACAGACGATGTAACCGAGATTCCACGTTGTTTCTCAATTTCCATCCAGTCTGACTTGGCGTGCTTTGAATTTTTACGCGCTTTGACGGTACCCGCTTCACGAATTGCACCACCGTGCAAAAGTAACTTCTCTGTTAATGTTGTCTTACCCGCATCCGGGTGAGAGATGATGCCGAATATTCGGCGTCTCTCGACTTCTTGTTTCAATTGGCTCATATACGATAGACCTTTCCTTTCTCGACTCACTTCATGCTTATTCTCGTAGCAACGCTATCTATTCTAACGAAATCGATTGAGTTCGTCTATCCTAACGAGACGTACGCCTTTTGCAAATGGATTCTTTTTTGTATACTAACGATGACAGTAAGTGAATGTATAGAACGGGGGAAAGACGATGCCAGAAAACTTGATGATGTATTTCATTGTATTCTGGGGATTCGTCATGATTGGACTCATGACGATTGGCGGGTACTTCATGTTTCGTAAGTTTTTAAAACGAATGCCGAAAGAAGATGGGCGTTCCCTTTTAGACATTGAGGATGATTATATAGAGAGAACACGTCACTTATGGACGCCGGAAACGCGAACCCTGTTAGATCGACTCGTTTCACCGGTTCCAGAACTATTTCGGGACGTCGCCATCCGAAAAATTGCAGGCAAGATCGGTCAGTTCGCCCTCGAATCTCGTGCTAAGAAGATGACGACCGAACTCGTTGTAAAAGGATATATTGCCGCAACGCCGAAGCGAGACCACAAATTCCTTAAAAAAGCGCTAGCCGAAGAACAAATCGACTGGACACCTTACGAACACTATTTTCAGCAGTAAACTCTTTCCATCCAGGTTAGAGTTTTTTTTGTCGAATTGTGCATTTTGCCTATTGGGCCGAAAGTACCTTTTCTTCCGTTTTTAATTATATAGACATAATGTTCAATATTTAGACAATATTGAAAACGCTTACAATAAATTGGTATGACCAATATTACAATAATGTTAGTGAATTCGACATGAAAAAAAGGCATGACTCCTCTCATTTTCCCATCGCATAATGGATTTATCTTACAGCTTAGGAGGGGTTTTATGCATGACGTGACACAAGTTACCCAAACGACCAGTAGTCATTCCGCTCAGTCAATCACAGAACACGAGACGTTCCACCAACTGATGCGTGAAAAAAATCGTTTTATCGTTCCCGCTATCATCTTCTCACTTATTTTCTATTTCACGCTCCCTGTTTTGACCAGTTACACAACGATCTTGAATACACAAATTGTCGGTGACATCACTTGGGCTTGGGCGTTCGCCTTCTCCCAGTTTATTATGACGTGGACACTATGCGTGCTCTATAGTCGTCGGGCCCAGCGCTTTGATGCACTCGTGAGACAATTGAAGGAAGAGGTGAAATCATGAACTGGACAGCAATTGCCCTCTTTACCGCCATTGTCGGTCTCACCCTTGTCATTACATATTTCGCCGCTAGAAAAACGAAAACCGCCAGTGATTTCTACACGGCTGATGGTGGGTTGACTGGCTTCCAAAACGGTCTCGCGATTGCAGGGGACTATATGTCTGCCGCCTCCTTCTTAGGCATTGCAGGCATGATCGCACTCGCTGGATTTGATGGCTTTTTCTATTCCATCGGCTTCCTCGTTGCCTATCTCGTTGTCCTCTATCTCGTCGCGGAGCCGCTCCGCAATCTTGGGAAGTATACGATGGCCGACATGATTGCCGCTCGCTTCAATAAGCCACGCGTGCGTGGTGTCGCAGCGATGAATGCCATCGTCATCTCTATTTTTTATATGATTGCCCAGCTTGTCGGTGCCGGTGCATTGATTGAACTATTGCTCGGCATCCCGTATACGACAAGTGTCGTTGTCGTCGGGATATTGATGACAGTCTACGTCGTATTCGGTGGGATGACGGCGACTTCATGGGTACAAATCACAAAAGCCGTCTTGTTGATGATTGGGACAGCCATCATTTCCTTCCTCGTCTTTGCACGATTCGATTTCTCGATCATGACGATGTTCAATGAAGTGAGTAAAGCCACACCGCTTGGTAGTGACTTCTTGAACCCAGGTAACAAATTCAAGCTCCCGCTCGATACGATTTCGTTAAATATGGCGCTCGTCCTCGGTACGGCTGGTCTTCCACACATCTTGATTCGCTTCTTTACCGTCAAAGATGCACCTACGGCAAGACAGTCGGTTGTGTATGCAACGTGGATCATTGGAGCGTTCTACATTTTGACAATCTTCTTAGGTTTCGGGGCAGCAGCATTTGTCGGACGAGACGCCATTCTCGCCGCAAACCCTGCAGGTAACATGGCGGCTCCTCTCCTTGCGCAAGTACTCGGTGGTGACCTCTTATTCGCCTTCGTGGCAGCCATCGCATTCGCGACCATTCTAGCGGTCGTCGCCGGGCTCGTCTTGTCAGCCGCATCTGCTTTCGCTCATGACTTCTATGGTCACATTATCCGGAAAGGGGAAGCGACAGAGAAGGAACAAGTAAAAGCCGCCCGAATCGCTTCTGTGGCCGTCGCTCTCGTCTCGATGGGACTTGCGTTCTTCGCTCAATCGATGAACGTAGCGTTTCTCGTTTCACTCGCTTTTGCTGTTGCGGCAAGTGCGAACTTACCTGTCATTCTCTTCACGATTTTCTGGAGACGTTTTAACACAGGTGGTGCAATCTGGGGAATGGTCGTCGGTTTGTTCTCTTCATTAATCTTGGTCGCACTCAGTCCGAACCTTTGGGCACCGGACGGATCAGCCATTTTCATTGGAGAAGCACTCTTCCCACTCTCGAACCCAGGAATCGTCTCAATCCCACTCGGCTTTCTTGCAGCTATCATTGGTACGCTCGTCACGAAGTCCGACGAAGCCGCCGGAAACTACGAACGGATTCTCGTCAAATCAAACACGGGAATCGATTCGGAGACGGAAGTGGCTGTCACAAAAGAATCGTAATCAAAAATGGAGCGGCCATGAGCCACTCCATTTTTTACGTGATTGCAATTCGTTTATACTTTTGATACATCGCGATTCGCCATGGGACGATCATCCCCCAGGCAATCAAGTAGAACAATCCACCTGTTGAGAAGATATCGACTTCATGACCGACCCAAACTTTCATTGCCGTACGAATCGCAAGTAACGCGAACACGACGATAAAAAATGCTTTTGAGCGTGACAAGTATACTTCTCCGTCCCGTTTTTCGAAGTTTGACGTTTTGATGAGGAACAGACTAAAGATTAGCCCGACCGCTAACGCCTCAAGTACTTCGACCCACGATAAACGAAATGCGGGAATCAAGAACTGAATCATCCCGGTCGTCATCGCAAGTGGTGGAATTAAGATTTTTTTTGCATTCGTCGGTTTCGCTGATGCTTTCACACGCACGAAACTCGCCACGATACCCATCAATAACGCAACGAGAGTCGACCCCCATAACATTGACATCTCGGTCAACCCCTTAAAATCCGGTGAATCCGACAAGTTCGCTCATCCAAGCAGCGAAGCGGTTCATCCCGTCAAAATATAATAATACGCCGAATGCCATCATCAGATAGCCCCCGACTTTTGCAACTTTCGCACTGTTTCGTGCTAAGTACTTGATCTTGCCTACAAACGCGACCATCACCAAGAACGGAATCGCAAAACCGATGACATACGCCAACATGTAACCGAGACCTTGGCTCGGATTGGTTGCCGCAAGTGCAATTACACCTGCTAAAATCGGACCCGTACACGGCGTCCATCCCGCAGCAAAACCAACTCCGATTAATACAGTTCCGAAATAGCCACTCTTTCGTTCACCAATGTCCATTTTCTTTTCGCGCATCATAAATTGCGGTTGCCATAGACCGGCCAAAAAGACGCCGAACACGAAAATTAAAATGGCGCCGAACATCCGCAAACTATCTTTATACTGGATGAAGACGTCTGCAATTAACGAAGTCGATAATCCAAGCACAAGAAAGACAATCGAAAAGCCGAACAAGAACGAAAACGTGTGGAACCAAGCTGTACGCTGTTTCAATCCTTCATTTTTTAATTCAGATACGGAAACCCCTGTAATATACGAGAGAAACACTGGATATAACGGGAGCGTACATGGTGACAAAAACGATAAGACGCCCGCCCCAAATGCGAGCCATAATGTGACTTCCATGACGATTTCCACCTTTCACGACCATTATAGCGAAAACCTATTTAAATTGCTCGAATCTTTTCTTTCAGAACGAAACATCATTTTGTAATTTTTGAAATGGAAATGAAACTTGTCATCTGTAAACGTAGGTGCTAAGATTTGGATATTCTAGTTCGCAAAATTCTAATTTACATGATGGGGGAACGAACGTGGCAGTCACCGCAGCAGATACACTACACCAGGCCATTGAACAGAAACGTGATGAACTGTATAAAATCGCGTCAAAGCACACTTGGACCTCACCAGAAGTCATTCTGGCCAGTCAAGAACTTGACTCTCTCATTACTCGTCATGTCCTATCAAAGCATAAAAAAGATCAGCATTCAAATTGACCTTGATGGCTCGTCACTTTCCGTGGCGAGCTTTTTTCCATGGAAAAAGGACACCCCAATAGGTATCCCTTCCAATTCAAGACATCAGACGTTGTCCAGACTGTAATTCATACATTTTTTTGTACAGACCGTTTTGCTTCAATAACTGTTGATGATTCCCACGCTCCACGATTTCTCCTCGATGCAGTACTAAAATCAAGTCAGCATCTTGAATCGTTGAAAGCCGGTGAGCGATGGCAATCGTTGTACGACCACGGCGCATACGGTCGAGCGCCGTCTGTACGCGTTCTTCTGTCTCCGTATCAATCGAACTCGTCGCCTCGTCGAGAATGAGTACTTTCGGATTACGGGCGACCGTTCGCGCAAATGCGAGCAATTGTCGCTCACCGCTCGAAAATGTCGCGCCACGCTCTCCGACAACATGACCGTACCCGGCATCTAACTTCTCGATGAACGTGTGTGCCTGGACAAACTCAGCGGCTTCACGGGCACGTTCTGAATCGATATTTGGATTGAATAACTTTAAATTTTCTTCAATCGTTCCAGTGAATAGAAACGGATCTTGTAGCACCAATCCGACTTGTTGACGAAGCTCTTGCTCTTCAAATTGTTCGAGTGGCTGTCCGTCAATGGTGATGTGACCCGAGCCATATGGATAAAAGCGGGTCAACAAATTGATAATCGAACTCTTCCCACTACCCGTATGGCCTACGAGCGCGACCGTCTCACCAGGTTTTGCAACGAATGAGATTTGCTTCAACACATCGACTTCCCCGTCATAGCTGAACGTCACGTTCTCAAACCGCACTTCACCTTCTGTAATCTCTGCCTCGCCTGGCATTTGCTTTCCTGGTGCCGGCTCGTCTGTATCCAAGATTTTAAAGACACGGTCTGCCGATACGACAGCTTGTTGGAATTCACTCAATCGCTGCATAATATCGAGAACTGGTCGGAAGATTCGTTCGATATAGCTGATGAACGCGTAGACGACCCCGACTTGTACTTGTTCACTCATCGAGAGCACCCCGTAATATCCGAGTAGACCGATGATTGAGAAAGCAAGAAGGAGCTCGATGATTGGGCGTAGCAACATACTGTCGAGCTTTAAGTTTCGATATCGTGCCTCTTGATGCGCCTCATTCGTCTCTTCAAACTGACGGATGAGCCGCTCCTCTTGACGAAACTGTTGGATGATCCCCATGCCGTTGATCGATTCATTCAACTGGGCGTTGAGCTGCGACAACAGGTCCCTCACTTGCGCAAAATATTTTGTCGAGAAACGACGATATGCCCAAATGATGAGCCAGAAGAGTGGCAATAAGACAAGTCCCATCGTCGCAAGCGGAGGTTCTAATATGTATAGGAAAATATACGTCCCAATCAATTGAACAGCCGACTGGACGAACGTACTCATCACACCGACATACAGTTCTTTGACCGCCTCGGTATCATTCGTAATCCGTGACACAAGGACGCCCGCTGGTGTTCGGTCGAAATAGGCGAGCCGCATCCCCATGACGTGACGGAAAATATCCATTCGTATGTTTTGAACAATCTTCAACGCAATCTTTTGAAACGAAATCGACTGCAGATAATCAAACACGATTGCGGATACATGAAGAACCATATAGACCGCGAAGAGTGCGATGACCCAGTTCGTCGGGTAGACACCTGGCGTGACGAACTCATCGATGAACACTTTGATTAAAAACGGACCGGCCAATTTGGCACCTGTCGCAATCAACAGGAAGACGAAAGCGATACTGAGCGACTTCCCGTATCGTGTTGCATAACTGAGTAGCCGTTTGATGACCTGCCATTCTTGAACATCATGCTTCATCGTGTCCACCCCCTTCTACAATCGCCTCAAGTTGTTGACGATCATACGTCTCTCGGTACCAACCCGTCTCTTGCAGCAATGCATCATGACGCCCACGTTGGACGATTTTGCCGTCTTCAATCACGAGGATCTCATCTGCATGTTCGACAGCAGAGAGTCGATGCGCCACAATCACCCGTGCCTGTTCAGGGTTTCCGACACGGAAATGTTCGATGATCGACTCTTCCGTCTTCGCATCGACGGCAGATAACGCGTCATCCAAAATCAGGACGTCCGCTTCAGTCATGAGCGCACGCGCGATGGAAATCCGTTGTTTCTGTCCACCTGACAACGTCACACCGCGTTCCCCGACAAGCGTCGCGTATCCTTCCGGTAGCCGGATGATATCCTCATGCACTTCAGCGACTTTAGCCGCCTCGATGATTTCTTCCATGCTCGCATCGGGTCTTCCGAAAGCGATATTGTTCGCAATCGAATCGGAGAACAAGAAATGATCTTGTGGCACGACGGCAACTTTGTCCATCAATAACGATTTTTTCACTTGGCGAATATTGATGCCTCCGATTTTAATCTTTCCGTCTTTTACATCATACTCACGGGTCAACAGACGGACAATCGTCGTCTTACCCGCACCTGTCCTGCCGACAATTCCAATCGTCTTTCCGCGCTCAATCCGAAAATGGACATCACGGAGTACAACGGTTTCGTCATAGGCGAAGTGCCGCACATCGACTTCCACTTCTGAATGTGCAAGTGTCGTCGCGGCCATCCGGTCATCTTGAATCTCCGGTTTGACGGCGAGCATTCGCTCGATTCGGTCATACGATGCTCGTCCACGTTCGACAATGTTGAATAACCATCCGAACGCCAGCATCGGCCACGTCAACAACGCTAAATAGGCTGTGAAGCTAACGATTTGTCCGATCGTCAATTCACCTTGTTCAATCAAGACGGCGCCATACCCGACCGAGAGGATGTAGGACAAGCCAACAATCCCGAAGATGGTCGGATCATATAGAGCATCAATTTTGGCGACTCGTACGTTTTTTGCCATGACCTCACTCGATAAGTTCTCAAACGAGTCCACGTCTCGGTCGACTTCCCCGGTCGATTTCAAGACACGAACCCCACTGACACTCTCTTGCACTTTGTCATTCAATTCTGAAAATGCTGCTTGGGCGACGCCAAAGCGGCTATGTAACATCTTCCCATACCGCGTCGTCAGAGCGACCATGATCGGCAGAGGGAGTAAAGCAACGAGTGTAAGCTTCCAACTGATCGTCGTGATCATCGTAATGATGACGAACGTTCCAAGCGTTACGCTATCGACGAGTGTCAATATCCCCGCCCCTGCCGTCATCGATACGGCCTGCACATCATTCGTCGCGTGGGCCATCAGGTCGCCAACACGTGACTTTTTGTAAAATCGTTGATCGAGATCGGTAAAGTGCCGATACAGTTGGCTACGTAACATTCTCCCTAGTCGAATCGAAGCGCCGAAGATGAAATAGCGCCAAAAGAAGCGGGCAACATAATTCCCAATCCCGACTGCTGCGAGACCCCCGAGTAACATCCAGAGCGTATTTGACGAGAGTGAACCACGGTTGATTTCATCGACGATTCGACCAATGATACGCGGTGGAATCAATTCTAGCCCTGCCACGAATATGAGTAAGACGATGCCGAGTGCATACGTCTTCCATTCGAGACGCAAAAACCAAGACAATTGTTTAAATACACGAATATGAAACGCCCCCTTTGTCTTTATATGAAGATTATTCATTAATCGTAGCGAAAGTTTGTTCGATTGTCTAACAAAAAGAGGAAACAAAAAAAGCACTTCGGATACCGAAGTGCTCTCGTGATTGATTATGATTTCTTTTCGTTTTTCATCTGCACGTTCATGGCGCGCATCACTTGGTTAACTTTCTTCTGTGATGGCTTTTGACCCATTTGCATCATCAACGTACGAATCATATCTTCATTGATTGGCGGGTTCTGTTCAAGGTAGTTCATCATGTATTTACGCGCGATAAAGAATCCGATCGCGATACCCCCGATGAGTGCTGCCACGACAAGAAGAATCCAGAATAATGTACTCAAGGCTTTACCTCCTCTACCATATGAAACATCGTTTTTTACTATACACTAAATTGACCAACTTCGCTAGTCGTCCAGAAAAAAAGTGACGACCAAACAAATGGTCGTCACGAGATTTTCGAATTCGATTAAAGTGATTTTACTGCATTGACGACGTTGTCGACTGACATGCCGTATTCTTTCATGAGGAGGTCCCCAGGTGCAGATGCTCCGAACTTGTCGATTCCGAGTACTTTTCCACCGAATCCTACATATTTATACCATCCAAGTGTCGCACCTGCTTCAAGTGATACACGCTTCGTGATTGAAGATGGAAGGACAGACTCTTTATACTCAGCAGATTGCGCTTCAAAGAGTTCCCATGATGGCATCGATACGACTGCCGCATTCACGCCTTCAGCCGCAAGTTGCTCACGCGCTTCAACGAGAACGTGTACTTCAGAACCCGTACCGAGCAAGAGGACATCTGCATCTTTCGATTCACCTGCAACGACGTATGCTCCTTTTGCTGCCGTTTCAACCGATGTGCCTTCGAGCTCTGGTAACGCTTGACGTGTCAAGACGAGAAGTGAAGGTGTCGTTTTCGATGTTACCGCTTGTTTCCAAGCAGCGATTGTTTCTTTCCCGTCTGCCGGACGAAGAACAGAGAGGTTCGGCATCGCGCGGAAACTCATCAAATGTTCAACTGGCTCGTGTGTTGGGCCATCTTCACCAACTGCAATTGAGTCGTGCGTCAAGATGAACGTTGACGGAAGTCCCATGAGTGCAGCAAGACGAACTGCCGGGCGAAGGTAATCCGAGAAGACGAAGAATGTCGCACCGTAAGGAAGGACGCCGCCGTGAAGTGCCATTCCGTTTACAGCTGCTGCCATTGCGAACTCACGTACACCAAACCAGATGTTACGTCCAGCTGGATCTTCATCGAAGTCCACTGCACCTTTAATCATCGAGTTGTTTGACCCGGCAAGGTCAGCAGATCCACCGAAGAGAGTCGGTACAGCTTTTGCGATTGCGTTTAGGACTTCACCGCTCGTTTGACGTGTTGCTTTTTTCGAACCGATTTCGAATGTTGGCAACTCGCTGTCCCAACCTTCAGGAAGTTCGTTATTCATTGCACGCTCGAATTGTGCACCGAGTTCTGGATGTGCCGCTTTGTACGCTTCTACGAGTTCGTTCCAGTCTGACTCATATTTCGCGCCAGGCTCGACAACTTTCTCGTTGAATAAGTCATATACTTCGTTTGGTACGTAGAATGACTCGCCTTCCCATTTATAGAACTGTTTCGTCAATTCGATTTCAGCATCTCCAAGTGGAGCACCGTGTGACGCAGATTTACCTGATTTGTTCGGTGAACCGAATCCGATAACCGTTTTCACTTCGATCAATGTCGGTTTTGACGTTTCAGCTTTCGCCGCATCGATTGCTTTTGCGATTGAATCGATATCTGTTCCGTCTTCGACACGAATGACTTGCCATCCGTACGCGTTGAAACGATCTTCTACGCTTTCAGAGAACGACTTGTGAAGATCGCCATCGAGTGAGATATCGTTTGAATCGTAAAGAACGACAAGTTTACCGAGCTTCAAGTGACCAGCGAGTGATGCCGCTTCTGCCGAGACACCTTCCATTAAGTCACCGTCTCCGCAAATCCCGAACGTATAGTGGTCAACGACGTTGAACTCGTCGCGGTTGTAAGTCGCTTCTAAGTGCTTCTCTGCCATGGCCATCCCGACAGCCATTGCAATCCCTTGTCCAAGTGGTCCCGTCGTCGCATCGACACCAGCCGTATGACGGTATTCTGGGTGACCAGGAGTCTTCGAGTCCATTTGACGGAATGATTTAAGGTCGTCCATCGACAAATCATATCCAGACAAGTGAAGGAGCGAATATAAGAGCATCGATCCATGACCTGCCGAAAGAACGAAACGGTCACGGTTGAACCAGTTTGGGTTTTTCGGGTTGTGACGCATTTTGTCTGTCCAAAGTGTAAACGCCATAGGTGCAGCACCCATCGGCATCCCTGGGTGACCAGAGTTCGCTTTTTGGACCGCATCAATTGAGAGCGTCCGGATCGAGTTAATCGCTAATAATTCTTTAGTAGTTGTTTCCACTAATTTCATCCTCTCTGTGTTAAGAAGGTTTTCTACCCGTCATATTTTATCACACTCATTCGTGTGTCACAACTAATTAATTAGTATAACACATTGAGTGAAATCGTTTCCTTCAATTGCCTTAAAAGAACAGCAATCCGTTCGTCTGATGACCGTTCGTGTATAACAAAAATGCACATCCTATACGAAATAGGATGTGCATTCAGCATCACTCGCCACGATAGCGTTTTTGATCTTCTTTCAACTTCTCTGGTGTGACGTCGTTTCCTTCTGGATCGACGACCTTCATCCCCATCATTTGCGATTTGAACGATTGACGGAACGCCTTCAAATATTCTTGGCGTAAATCTTGTTGTTCGTTCATCTCATCTTGAGACAGTCCTTCTATCTTCGCTTTGTTGGCGAGGAAATTGATTCGCTCCAATTGTCCTGGTGCTAACATCTGACTCGCCCCCTCTCTAGTGAATTTGTTCTTATACTTTACAAAATCAGAGAGGAAGAATCAAGTTTCAGCTACTGACTGGTGCTCGAGATACCGTCGATTGACGGTCGCTTTCGACACTTCATAACCGAATCCACGGAGTGTTGCCGCAATCTCAGCAAACGTCAACCCGCGCTCGCGCAGTTGGATAATCTCCTCAATCGGCACTTCGATTCGGTGTCGCCCACCTTGATCGTTGTTTTGAATATTGCGCTGTGGGTTGAATCCGTTGGCGACGGCACGGCGCATCCCACGAGAAATTTTAGCGTTGTGAATTTTACGTTGATACTCTTCCACAACACTGACAATTTCTAATACCATTTTTTCGGCATCAGAAACGACATAGTCCGACGTTGATTGCATCGTCAGCAACCGAACGTCATGCTTCATCAATGTGTGCAAGATGGCAATCTTGGCATTTCCTCGTCCCAGACGACTGTCGTCCGTGACAAGTACGGCATCCAAATCAGACATCGACACATGGTCAAGCAAATCAAGGAGCCCCTGTCGATTCACTTCATATCCACTCTCTTGCTCCGTGATGATCTCTATGACTTCTGCCCCTAGTTGCGAAGCCAGATGCTGTAATTCATCGACTTGCCGACTGAGTGATGTCTCTTGGGTTGACTTGTTCGTCGATACCCGACAATAGATGACGACTCGCATCGCATCACTCCCTTTCATCGCATTCATTCCTTACGATACACAGTTCAAGAACGGTTCGCAATGATCAACAATCACTCAGCGGCATACCATTTTGTTTTTCGTTCATTATGCTCTTCTCGCTCTGCCATAATTTGCGCTTCGAGTGATTCCGCTTGGGCATAAGCGACTTCTTCTTCAATCGTACGTTCCGTAGTGACGACCGGTTCGACTACCGCCGGTTCCCCTCGCATCTCCCCTGCCAAATAAAAAGCGAACATCCCGACCAAGAGCATCCCGACTAAAATGATTCCGTTAAGTGTATCTTTCATGATTGCATTGCCTCCTGTATAAGAATATATGTTCGTTAGAACGTTTGTTCGTTTATCTGTACTCATCATAAAACAAGAACCCGTGTTCGGTCAACACAAAAAAAACGAACGAATGTTTGTACGCTCATGTGTTCTTGTGTTACACTAGACACATAAAGAATAGGATGCGTTTGCAGGTTATTCGATTACATCGAGGTGAACATAATGAAAAAAATGTCAGCGCGACAACAACAGATTCTTGATTTCATCAAAGACGAAGTTCGGGCAAAGGGATATCCGCCTTCTGTTCGTGAAATTGGAGAAGCCGTCGGCCTTGCTTCTAGTTCGACCGTACACGGTCACTTAGATCGTTTGGAAAAACGCGGGTTGATCCGTCGAGACAAGACGAAACCTCGCGCGATTGAAATTTTGACTGAAGATATGCCGGCAATGGAAGAGCAGGAGTCCGTCATGTACGTACCGGTCATCGGGAAAGTTACCGCCGGGACACCGATTACCGCCATCGAGAACGTGGAAGAACACTTCCCGCTCCCGGCACATATCGTCGGTTCAGATAATGTATATATGTTGTCCGTTTCCGGAGATTCGATGATCAACGCCGGAATTTTGGACGGGGACCGCGTGCTCGTTCGTCAGCAAAGCACCGCCGACAATGGAGAGATTGTCGTCGCCATGACCGATGAGGGCGAGGCGACTGTGAAACGGATTTATAAAGAAGCTTCAAAAGTCCGTCTTCAACCGGAAAACGATGAGTTGGAAGCGATGTATTTTGACAACGTCTCGATTTTAGGGAAGGTCATCGGTGTATACCGGACGATTCATTAATGGCTAGTGGCAAGACCCATACCCGAACGAATCTCGTGGCAACCGGCGCACTTGCGGTTGCCACGCCTTTTATTGAAATCGATATTCCGTTCGCATTGATCATCGGTGCGATTATCGGTACACTCTGGCTCTCCCCAGATCTTGACTTAAAATCAGATGCCTATTACCGATGGGGTCCACTTAAATTCATATGGCTCCCATATGTGAAGCTCATGCCACACCGTTCGCTCTTTTCGCATTTACCTGTTTTGAGTGATCTGATTCGGATTTCGTACATCGGCTTCCCACTCATTCTGCTCTTGCCCTTCACAGCATATGAAACAGAAATCCGGTCGTGGGTGGACGTACACGGCATGTCATTCTTTTTAGGTCTTGTATTTGCAACGACACTGCACACGACACTCGACTATACATCGACATTTTTTAAGAAAGCATTCTGAACAATTAAAAGGACCACCTGCCGATTTTTTCACGGAGGTGGTCTTTTTTACTTAAATGGCATAGTAAATGAAAGAGCACGGAACAATCTTCAGATGAAGGTCATTCCGTGCTCTTTTTGCATATTTCTTCTATTAGTAGAGCGTCATGTACTGATCGCGTTCCCACTCCGTGACTTGCATACGGAACATATCCCACTCGATTTCTTTCAATTCGAGGAAGTGTTCGCCGATGTGCTCACCGAGTGATTCCATCACGACTTTGTCCGCACGAAGCACTTCGAGTGCGTCGAAGAGCGTTGCTGGAAGGTCGTCGATCCCGTTCGCTACACGCTCTGGTTTGTCCATTACGTAGATGTTGCTGTCGATTGGTTTTGGTGCATTCAAATCTTTTTCGATTCCGTCAAGACCTGAAGCCAAGAGAGCAGCAAGTGCGAGGTACGGGTTCGCTGCTGGGTCAACCGAACGTACTTCGATACGAGTCGAAAGACCACGTGCTGCTGGTACGCGTACGAGTGGTGAACGGTTGCGTGCGCTCCAAGCAACGTAGCAAGGTGCTTCGTAACCAGGTACGAGACGCTTGTAAGAGTTCACAGTCGGGTTACATACTGCTGTGAACGCACGAGCGTGCTCCAAGATACCAGCTGTGAACGCGCGAGCTGTGTCTGAAAGTTCCATGTCGCCATTTGGATCGTAGAAGACGTTTGTGTCGCCTTTGAAGAGTGACATGTTCGCGTGCATCCCTGAACCGTTTACACCAAAGAGTGGTTTTGGCATGAATGTCGCGTGAAGACCATACTTCGCAGCAATCGTCTTAACAACGAGCTTGAACGTTTGGATGTTATCTGCCGTTGTGACAGCATCTGCATATTTGAAGTCGATTTCGTGTTGTCCTGGTGCAACTTCGTGGTGTGATGCTTCGATTTCAAAGCCCATGTTTTCAAGTTCGATGACGATTTCTTTACGGCAGTTTTCACCGAGGTCAACTGGCGCCAAGTCGAAATATCCACCTTGGTCGTTAAGTTCAAGTGTCGGACGACCTGATGCGTCTTTCTTGAACAAGAAGAATTCTGGCTCTGGTCCAACGTTGAACGCTGAGAAGCCAAGTTTTTGCATTTTCTCAAGGTTACGCTTGAGTGTACCGCGCGGGTCACCACTGAATGGTGTACCGTCTGGGTTATAAATATCACAAATTAAGCGAGCGACTTTTCCGCTGCCATCTGTCCACGGGAAGACAACCCATGTGTTGAGGTCTGGATATAAGTACATGTCTGATTCCTCGATGCGGACGAATCCTTCGATTGACGATCCGTCAAACATCATCTTGTTATCAAGTGCTTTGTCCAATTGGCTGATCGGCACCTCGACGTTTTTGATTGTTCCGAGGATATCCGTGAATTGAAGACGAATAAAGCGTACGTCTTCCTCTTGTGCGATGCGTTTAATGTCTTCTTTTGTGAACGTTTTTCTGGCCATGGTAAAATGTCCCCTCTCACATTGTGTAATGGTTGATGTGTGCGGCGTTATCGATAAAAACGTGAAAGCTCGCCTTGAATGAGCGACGTCTTATTGAAACGACCGGCTTCTTGAAGCTGTGTTTTCAACAAATGATGTAACTCTTTTTCCGAAACCTTTGGTGCTTCATTGACCGGTGCGGCCGGAGCAGACGCTTCTGCTTCTTTTTCACCTTCTTGCTCTAACATGTGACGAATTGCCGCCAAATTAAAGCCTTGATCAATGTAATCCTTGATTGCGAGTAGACGTTCGACATCATTAAAGGAATAAAGCCGTCGTTTCGATTCCGTCCGACTAGGCGAAATCAGACCCTGTTCTTCATAATACCGAATCTGCCTACCAGTCAGTTGCGTCAGATCTTGGACGATTCCAATCGGAAACAACGGGTTGGAGCGACGAAATTGATCAGCCATCCTTACCCCTCCTTTTCTGTCTCACAATGTGAGAATAATACATGACAACAATCCTGTCAATAGATGTTAAGAAAGTTAACATGACAGAACGGTTACAAATGCGCTTGCTGATTTTGGTCGTTGAATTCGACCAGTCCTTTATCGTGTAATTGGCTCAACGCCAACATGAGAGCGACTTTAACATGAGCATACGTCAGACCACCTTGAACATACGCTGTGTATGGTGCTCGAAGCGGTCCATCCGCTGACAACTCGATTGATGAACCCTGAATGAACGTGCCTGCTGCCATGATTACATCATCTTCATATCCAGGCATATAGGCCGGAACAGGTAACGCATGAGCGTTTACCGGTGATGCCATTTGGATGCTTTGACAAAACGCGATCATCTTCTCACGGTCGCGGAACGTCACCGATTGAATCAAGTCCGTTCTCGGAGTCGAATAGTGTGGGTCAGTCTCAAACCCAATCAACGATAAAAGGCTTGCCGTCAAGTGTGCCCCTTTCAACGCTTGTGCGACAGTATGAGGAGCCATATAAAAACCTTGGTACATTTCTTGAAGCGAGTAGAGCGACGGTCCGGCTTCACTTCCGATACCTGGAGTGGTCATCCGGAACGAACAACGTTCAATCAATTCTTTCGTTCCTGCGATATACCCTCCCGTCTTCGCCAATCCGCCTCCTGGGTTTTTGATCAGAGAACCGGCCATCAAGTCGGCTCCGACGTGCGTCGGTTCAATTGTCTCGACAAATTCACCGTAGCAATTGTCCACGAACACATACACATGCGGATGCGCCGCTTTGATGCGTTCGATGGCGATCTTGATTTCTTCGACTGGAATACTGCGACGATTCGCATATCCTTTCGAGCGCTGAATCCCGACGAGTTTCGTTTCTGGACGAATTCGTTCGATGACGCGGTCGATGTCGATTTCACGTTCTTCTTTTAATTCAACAGTGTCGTAATGGACACCGAGTTCTTTTAATGAGCCGCGACCGTCTCCACGGATGCCGACGATTTCCTCCAGCGTGTCATATGGTTTCCCTGTGATATACAGCAATTCGTCACCTGGTAGAAGGACACCGAACAAGGCAATCCCAATCGCATGCGTACCCGAGATGATTTGCGGTCGGCATAATGCGAGCTCTGCTCCGAACACGTCTGCATAAATCGACTCGAGCGTGTCACGACCGAGATCATCATATCCATACCCTGTCGTCGGATTAAAATGGAAATCCGATACTTTGTGCTTTTTAAACGATTCGAGAACACGATACTGGTTGAACTCAGCCGTCTCTTCAATCTTCTCAAAAAATGGTTTCACTCGTGCCTCTGCCTTTTTCACATACGGCGCGAGTGCATCATAATGTTCAATCTTTTCTTGCCACATACTTACACCTCAAATTGTTTTAGCGTCGCATATAGACGCGTGTCTTCTCTCATATAGCCTACCAACTCGACAGAACCATCATCCAAGAAGTTTTCTTCAAGACGGTACATCGCCTCTTTGGCTGGGTGGTAATGTTCAAAAGCCGTCACCGGTAAGACGACGTGGACTTTTGTTAAAATGTCCGAGATTTTATCTTCGAGTGCACCAATCAACTGTTCGATATCTTCTGATGCGATCGCAGAGATCAACAACGGTCCACCGACGAAGTCTTCCGTGAGCCGGTCTTTCTTATTATATACCTCGAGTTGTGGGACCTCACTTGCACCGAGTTCTTCCAATACCGCATTCGTCGTATCGATTTGGTTCAAATAATGTGGGTTCGATGCATCGATGACATGAAGGATCAAATCAGCACCGACCACTTCTTCCAAAGTTGAACGGAAAGCGGCAACGAGTTTCGTCGGTAAATCACGAATAAATCCTACCGTATCGGTAATCAACACTTTTCCACCGCGTGGAAGTTCGAGTTCACGCGTCAACGGATCAAGTGTTGCGAACAACTCATCCTGCTCATACGTATCTGCATCCGTCAATCGATTAAAGATTGTCGATTTCCCGGCATTCGTATACCCGACGAGCGCGACCTGGAAGACGCGATTTTCTTTCCGACGTTCCCGGTAGCGATCCCGGTGTGCGACCGTTCCTTCGAGTTGTTTCGTAATCTCATCGATGCGACGCTTGATGTGGCGACGGTCCGACTCAAGTTTTGTCTCACCCGGTCCACGAGTCCCGATTCCACCACCGAGTCGCGAGAGCTGTGTCCCTTGTCCGATGAGACGTGGTAGTAAATAGTTCATCTGCGCGAGTTCGACCTGCAATTTCCCTTCGCGCGATTGCGCACGGCTCGCAAAGATATCTAAGATGAGCTGCGTACGGTCAATCAGCTTCATCTCATCCGGGTCGTTCAAGGCGATGCGAATGTTCTTCGACTGCGCCGGTGTCAACTCGGCGTTAAAAATTAACAAATCCGGCTCGAACTGTTCGACGAGCATCGCGAGCTCTTCAATTTTTCCTTTCCCGATAAAGGTACGACGGTCGACTTGTTGACGTTTTTGGTCGAGTCGTGCGACGACTTCACCTTGCGCCGTATCCACGAGTTCGACGAGCTCGCCCATCGACTGTTCATATGTCCAATCATCGACATTCGGTAACTGACAGCCGACGATGACAACTTTTTCACGTTCTATCATGTAATCCCTCATTCCATAAAGTCTCACCTTTCATCTTACCACGAATCAACGTATAGAGAACGTCCGTTTGTGGTAGGATATAAAGAAGAAGGAGGCTCGACCATGACGAAACGTAGAAAAGACTATCCGCTCCCGGAATTTATCGAAACGTACTTGTATCATCTCGGAGCAAGCGGCCGTCAACCCTCGACGCTAAAACGATATCGCTACGACTTGATTGACGTGCATAAATACTTTCACGACCACAATGTCGAACTGAACGAACCGACGGACTGGTTAGACGTCCCCATCGAATCGTGGAAGACGTTTGTGAATGACTTTTTAATCGAAGAGAAGCACTATCAACAGGCGACCGTCGCTCGAATCGTCACGGTCATCAATAGCCTGACCCACTTTTTAAATCCGCTTCGGAAGAAGATGCTTGCCTACTCGCAGCCGGCACATACGTTGTCCATCGACCAAATCGCACTCGAGTCTGAATTCGATCGTCTTGTTCATACGATTCGTTCGACGAGGGGCTTGAGCGAGAATCAGTTGCAAGCCCACCCATATCTCGTCAATCGGAACGAACTGATTGTGACGCTCTTCTATAAATATGGCTTGCGCGTCCATCACATCATTCGTTTACGTATGAGCGACCTGCATCTGGCTGATCACACCTTTGACGTATATGACCGTCTCGGGAACCAGTTCACGTTAAAGCTCTCACAAGAAGACCAATCGTTACTCATGAACTATTTGGCCGACATCCCGACACCGGTACGCCCACGCTGGTACTCGGAAGATCCGGTTTTCGTCTCATTCGATTTCGCACGGATGACATTCCGCTGGGTATATGCGAAAAATCAGCCGAAACAACTAACGATCGTCATGATCACGAAGATGATGCGACAGCTAAATGAACGGAGCGGACTCGCACGATCGGTCACCCCGTCAATGCTTCGAAACGCCCATGTGTTAAAAACGTATGCGACCGATATGACGCCATCTGAGCGAATGAACCTCACCTGTATGCATAAAGAATCTTCCCTTCGTCGTTACGAACAGGCGTATGAAGAATTCGGAACTGAATTGTTCGAGTCAGACGAAAGACCCGCCCTCTCGTGAAGGGCGGGTCTTTGTCATGTAACTCAAGAATCTAGTGGAAAATACGAAGCCACTTCAAATTGATCGTTAGAATCATCATATAACTCAATATAATATCTTATCTTCTATTCTCCTCGTCATTGCCATCCAAGTTCAATTCGACCAATTCTAAGAATGAATCCTGCAATTCATTCTCTGTATCTTGTGAGTCTAGCAATAACTTAGGCTCGAGCTCGCTATCATTTAGTGTGGAACTTCCGTCAATAATCCCTAGCATATGAGAGACTGTATCAATCATGATTTGTTCCATCATCTTTAATAAGATTTCCTTTTCTACTGGATTAGAGTTTTGATATAAATTCCAAAACGCATCCATGTTTGAATCCACTTCTACCGTCTCATACATTTCTTTATATTCATCGATTCCTTCTCTGATCACCGTTTCATAAATCGCCCTAACAAATTCTTGATTCACGTCAGTCATTATTTCCTCTCCATTCATCCTGCAACAACCCATAAACAACATGATCAACGTAACGGTCATACAGCCATTCTGCATCTCGAATGACCCCTTCTTCTTTAAAACCGAAACGTTCCGGGAGTGCGCAGATTTTTACATTTCATGTTGCGATTTTAATCTAAATCTTATATAGATTAAGCACTTAGAACCTGTACTCAATCATGCCCTCGAGTGTTTGAGTAATCATGTTTCTTGAATCTGAATGTGTGTTTCGGTGACTTCATTCCAGAAGCAGAGAGCGTCATCGGCTTTTTTATTCACGTTTGCGGGTTTCAATAAATTTATCATTTATGTTTTATTCTACGACCAAATCTACTCCCATAGGGTAATCAATCCGGATAGCATTAATCAATTTCAAATTTTCATCGACAATTAACAGTCTACCAGATTTATCATCTTCTCCTACCTCGGTGAGATACGAGCGCTTCAAAATCGGATTGTAGTACAAGTATCGATATAGATTATTTTCATCCCAGTATGGAAGATCCATCTTTTCGACGGAAAAATCTTTTCCGAATGACCACTTCACCATCATTAGTTCGTCGACTGATGTCTCCGAATCATATTTTGAGACGATTTGATAGCCTATGTTCGCATCAATCATACGAATACCTTCATGAGAATTGTAATACGCGTTATCAATTACTTGATGATACGTCGAAGTTTTTTTCCCTGAAGCATCGATTCGATGCATCATACCTAGGCTGTCAGCAAAATAGGTGTTGTTCCCATCCGTATGTAACGCCGTATACTCATAAGGCTCCTCTTCACCGCGGTAAACTGTCGCTTCGCCAGTCACTCGGTCGAGAAACACCATCGCCGCGTCTTCTCCATCCGACCCTTCTTCCCCTGCGCTCACATAAGCGATGTGATTCTCTGTCTCTAAAAGTGGCGAGTGGGTAGGTAAATTTTGTGGTGGCGTCAAATAATTCTGTCGTTCTTCAACATTTGAAATCGTCATCGACATTCCTAATCCTTCAACATACGTCTGCGTGCCGGTTTGATAAGATGCAATCGATTTAAACCAAGTCTGTTCTCCTTGATGACTAATTGAATCCAGCATCACATCGTGTTCGAAATAGGTAATATCTTCTTTGTTGAATCGTTTCGTGTCTAGATTGAATGTATAATAGTGATTGGCATACTGTCCACTATTCAAAGAACCAAAAAGCGTGTCTGGTCGAGTAGTCTTCACATCAAGACTGATTGCCCCGAAATTTGAATCTTGAATACTTTCTTCATTCATGATATTTCCGTCTTGATCAATCTCTACTAAATACGTGTCTTTCGGCTCATTCTCGTCTGCCCATATATTTAAGTAAGGGTATAGCAAATAAAGATGTCCACTCGGTGGTTGAAACGTCACGTCCGTGATATCGGTCGAAACAACTGGTGCCAAGGTTCTATCTTCTGTTTTAAAAAATTGATGAATGGTATAAATTGTTATAACTCCTAAAATTGTTAAAGCAGAACTAATCATAACTTTTTTTGAAATGTGCACTTTTACTAAAACCTCTTTCTTTATCCTCTCAATGCGAACTGGTATCCTCGGACGCAGTGAATTTTTAACCTATCTGGTGAACATATCAATATTTTACTCGACTATTTTCTTTGCCCACAGGAAACAATTGCTTAAGCGTTAGAGGAACTCGATAAGAAATGAAATTACCATATGTGTTAACTAATTAATGGACTGGCGAGTTCGTCTGCCGTGTAGGTTGAATGTGCATGTCTGACAAAGTATATGGTCGTCATCCAATAGTCCCCTTCTAAAAGCATGTACTTGTTATATACGATTTTCAGCCTCAATATAAGCTTCAGAATGATGATTTAGCTGTAAAAATTCATTCTGAAGCAACCCATAAATGACATGATCGACATAACGGTCATACAGCCATTCTGCATCTCGAATGACGCCTTCTTCCTTAAAACCAAAGCGCTCCGGAAGTGCACGACTCTTTACATTTTCAGTCGCAACTCGAATCTCAATCTTATTTAGTTTAAGGTCTCGGAATCCGTACTCGATGATGGTCTCGAGCGCTTGACTCATGATTCCATTCCCTTGAAACTCTTGTCCGAGCCAGTAACCAATTTTACCGCATTGAATCCCACGATCGATTTCGTTAAATCCGATTGTCCCGGCAAGCACGCCTTTATAGATCACAGCGAATGATTTTGGGAATCCACCCGTCTCAATCAGCCCTTTGATTCGTCCTTCTATGTTCCGCTTCGAGTCTTCCACTGATTCAATGTAGTCAAGCCATCCGAGCCACTCTCGTAGATAAGGCTTCGATGCCATCGTCAGTTCAAACAGTGCGTCTGCATCGTTTACATTAAACATTCTAAGTGTGATATCGTTATTTAATTTATATTCAAGCATTTTTACCTCATCCTTCTCACTTATCAAAATATGTATCATTTCATATCAACTTTAAATAATATTCGTCACTTCAACTTCAAAAGGGGATGTTGTGGTTACTCTTTTAAGTAAACCATAAAATCAACTCCGCATATTCAATTCTCCATCTCACAAATACAATTTTACCCATACGATAAGTTTACAGAATTCATCAAATTTTGTATAATTATTTTTATATTATTTTATGAAGAGGTGAAAATGTGTAAAAACGATTCGTCCAACCCACCCAATTGAATAGATTCGGAGGAGATTTGTGATGAAATCGTTTTATACACTGCTCGTTAGCCAATGGCTCGCCAATATTGGCGATGTCCTCTACATCGTCGCACTCATTGCCTCGTTGTATCAACAAACCGGTTCCGCTCTCATGGCGGCCAGCTTCCCGATTGCCGTGACTGCCGGTATGACACTCAGCGGACTCTTTTTCGCCCGTATCCTCAGCCGCTACTCGCTAGGGAAAACGCTCGTCCTGTCACAACTGATGAAGACGGTTACCCTTGTTCTCGTTCTCTTCACGGATTCGATTCTAGTTCTCGGTCTTGTCGTGTTGATCGCTTTCCTCGATGGATTCGCACGTCCCATCCAAGCATCATTCATCCCAAGATTGACGACGAATCGTCAACAAGCGAACAGCCTCGTGCAAGGTTCCAATCAGTTCATCCAGCTCGCCATGTGGCCGCTCGGGACGATGCTCGTCTCTTTCACCTCGAGCGCTCTCGCGTTAGTCGTTTCCCTCGTTCTCTTCGTCCTTTCCACGATTGTGACGATTTACTTCAATCAATCGCTTACGGAAGACAGCGTCGATGATGGAACGGATGAATCGATTACCTTACGCGCTAGTCTTACTTATGTAAGAACGTCACCATTCGCCCGTCGTGTGACATGGTTTGTGACGTATGAATCATTTGTCAGCACGCTCTGGATTTCGGCATTGCTTCTCGTCTATCTCGAACGACATCTACAAGTCGATACGGGCTGGTGGGGGATGCTCAACGCAGCATTTTTGATCAGTATGATTGCGGCGAGTGCCCATCTTTATCGGTCTCGACAAGCGCCATCGTTACCGTCGACCGCTATCTTATCCATTGTCGCCGCCATTTTGTTCGGCATGACTGCACATCTCGCGTTTGCAATTTTGGCGTTAGTCATTCAAGGCGCAGCTACACAAATCCGCATCATCCAGACGAACACCGTCATTCAAGAACAGATTCCGGCTACACAGCTTCCTTATGTATATAGTGTGCAACAGACAGGATACGCCCTTGCATTCAGTGTGGGGAGCTTGCTGTTCGGACTTCTCGCGGACGGACTACCGATTGATTCGGTTTACCTTCTCGGTGCACTTTTGACCCTTCCGTTGATTTGGATCGGACGATTAACTGAACAGTCCATGTTAACCGTATCCTCTGTATAAGCAACAGGCGCCTTCTCTAAAAGAGGGCGCCTATTGTATAGACTTTTCCACCAAAATAAATAGTTGGACGTTCTATTCAATTACAATCCAGTGTTTAATTTTCCCTATTCGTCACTCCCGTATTGAAATACTCCTACGCCATAGCCTCGCTTCATATCTCCTAAAATAAAAAGTGACAGAATGCTTGCCTCGGTCTCAATCAAAAATCGAAAACCTTCCAACTCATCACTCTCCTCAATCATCGTAATCAATTGAAGAAGTTCACCTTCAGATACGTTTGGAAGATGACAGGTCATCATATACTCATTCGACCACATCCATTTTCCGTAAAGTCCGACACTGTATTCACACTTTGTCACATCTGCCCATCCCTTGAGATCAGTTAGAAATCGACTCTTCTTTAAAACTGTCTGAAATGAAGTGACGTTTAGTAATTTGAATAGTCGCAAGAGGAATGTCTCAGATGACTGTACTTTCGGCAACCCGAATTCCCTCCAATGACTATCCGATGATAGTTTATACAAGTCTTCACTCTTTAGTGAAGACGAATCAGGATCATGAAAGTCTCGACTATTAGCACATAAGAAATCAACAGCCGAGATACTTTGTTCATTTGGATAATCGACTTGTGCATGTGTTGAATAGATCTCACGACGATACGGATCATACAAAAAGAGAAGCTGTCCCTCTATATAAACGCCCAACGGCAAGGTCAAATCAACGTACCGAAGTCGTCCTAATTGTGACTTTGTGACAATCACGTCAAGTTCACAATAGTCTGTGACTCGATACGAACCGACAGGCAATCGACTCAAATAGTCTGTTTTCAATGTGAACAGATCCATTGTCTGAAATACATTCACTTTTAGATGCTCAACGTATATTTCATCAAAATTCAATTTAGATTCCCCTTTCTCACAATGGATAAGACAAACTGTAGCGATTCATATCGTATACTAAAAGAAACAAATGATCGGAGTGATTTTTATGTCGAAGCTTTCACACGAAGAAATTCTTGAGTTATTAAATACGTTAGAGTCTCGCTTCACCGAAAACGTGGAACGTCATCCTGACCTCATCTGGTCAGACGTATCGGAGCGAATTCAAATTGATCAGGATAAGTTGGCCACACTCTCCTTAATGGAACAGACAGGAGGCGAACCCGACGTGATTCGTCTAGCTAACGGAGATCTCGCTTTTTGCGACTGTTCAGTCGAGAGTCCGAGCGGTCGACGAAGCCTCTGTTATGACGAACCAGCTCTTGAGGCACGTAAAAAGAATAAGCCCGTCGGAAGCGCGATCGCCTTATCTGAACAGATGGGCATAACCCTTCTCGATGAAGAAGCATACCGACATTTACAAACGCTCGGTCAATTCGATTTGAAGACATCGAGTTGGATTCTGACACCGAATGAGATTCGTCGAAAAGGCGGCGCCCTGTTCTGCGACCGCCGTTATGATCACACTTTTGTCTATCACAATGGTGCAGATTCTTATTATGCGGCTCGAGGATTTAGAGGGATACTCATGATTTAAGCAAGGCAATGCGCTTTGCTTCTTTTTTATCGGAATAACCAACTAAGGAATTGCGGAATATACATGATGAAAAACAAACTGACAGGAATCATTGCAAGTAATCTTAACACCCACATAATTCTACTTTTTAACTTCCGAGAGTAGAACAACAATGCACCGAACGTAATCGCATTCGCTGTCAAATTCGGTTCTTCTATCCCGTTCTCAATCCATTGCTTGAAAAAAACCTTCCATCCAGGAAAGGATTCGAGGGCGAACGACTCACTGAAACTCGGTGTAAGGTTGTATTTCAGCCTCACAAACCAGGCTCCTATATAGACAGAGATGAATAAGAGCGCGTAGCACATTAGTACAACGTTCCACAATTTCTCTTTCCAACCCTCACTCCGAAAGTACAAGACGTATATCACAATCAAGACACTAAAGATTACATTTATGATGAATGGTGGTGAAATCGTCAGAATCGAAAACGTCTCTAAATCTAACACCATTCCCACTTGAAATATCCCTTGCTGAAACATAGCCTTTCCTCATTTCTGATATGTACTGATTAAATCAAATTACGGTAAGTGAAATATTAAAAATACGTTATATTTCGGCTTACTCTATCTATGTTCTATCTGAATATACTCGATTTCACGTACAAATCCATCAAAAAACTGCAGACAGATTGTCTGCAGTCCCCGTTTATGCGTGAAGTGTCACATTTAACTCTTCCGCTACCGTTTTGAACGCCTCGAGTGCGCGTTCGAGGTCATCTTGCGTATGCTCCGCTGTGACGATGGTCCGGATGCGTGATTTTCCGCGCTCAACTGTTGGGAAAGCGATACTCTGTGCGAATACGCCATGCTCTTTCAGCTTGTCCGAGAACGTATGCGCAAGCGTCTCTTCGCCAAGCATGACCGGAGTGATTGGTGTCGTCGCATGTCCGATATCGAAGCCGAGGTCGCGTAGTCCGTTCTTGAAGAACTCCGTGTTCGCCCACAATTTTTCGAACAACTCTTCTTCCTCTTTCATGACACGGATCGCTTCACGGTTCGCCGCTACGACTGCCGGTGGATGTGATGTCGAGAAGAGGAACGGACGACCTTTATGAATCAAGTAATCCCGCACGTCTTGTGAACAGGCGACGTATCCGCCGAGGACACCGATTGCTTTTGAAAGCGTCCCGACCTGTAACGCGACACGTCCGTCTAAACCGAAGTGGTTGACCGTTCCGCGACCGTTCTTCCCGAGAACGCCAGATGCGTGCGCATCATCGACCATGACCGCAGCGTCATATTTCTCGGCGAGTTCGACGATTGCCGGAAGCGGTGCGATGTTCCCGTCCATCGAGAACACACCGTCCGTTACGACGAGACGTGTCCGATAATCTTGTGTTTCTTTTAATGCCTTCTCCAAGTCTTCAAGGTCGACGTGCTTATAAATGCGTCGCGCTGCTTTCGTAAGACGAATCCCGTCGATAATCGACGCATGGTTGAGCGCGTCACTGATGACGACATCTTCCGGTCCGAGAAGTGCAGACAAGACCCCGAGGTTCGTCGCGAATCCTGATTGGAAGACGAGCGATGCTTCCGTGTGCTTGAACTCTGCGAGTTCGCGCTCAAATGCTTCGTGCATCTCGAACGTACCGGCAATCGTCCGGACCGATCCTGTTCCCGCACCGTACTGTTCGACCGCTTCAATCGCTGCCTGCTTCAAACGTGGATGGTTCGCTAGTCCGAGATAGTTGTTTGATGACAGCTGGACGAGTGACTTCCCGTCGATTGTCACTTCGTTCCCTTGTGCCGATTCGAGCGGGACGAGCTTACGGAACGTCCCCTGTTCTTTCATCTCATTGATTGCTTCTGTAATATGTTCAAATGCCATGTTGTTTCCCCCCTTTAAGGTATTAAGACGACCTTCCCACATTTCCCTGCCCGCATGAGTTCGAACCCTTTTTCGAACTCTTCGAGCTTGAAGACGTGCGTGATGATCGGTTCTACGTTCAACTGACCCGTCGCGAGCATCGTCGAGACTTGGCTCCACGTCTCGTACATCTTCCGTCCTGTGATCCCTTGGACACGGACACCTTTAAAGACAACATCACGCGTGAGGTCGATGGCGACCGGACGAGCTGGGAGTGACAGGACGTTGACATCCCCGCCTGCCGTGACCATTTTGAACGCCTGGTCGATCGCAATCGGGTGACCGCTCATCTCGCAGACGACATCGATTCCGTCTCCGTCGGTCTCACGCTCGATCAATTCGAGCGGATTCTCTTCTAAACTGTTGATGACGACATCTGCCCCCATCTCTTCTGCGAGCTTTAAGCGATACGGATTGACGTCAATCGCATAGACGCGACTCGCACCAGCTGCTTTAGCGACGCCTACCGCCATGAGTCCGATTGGTCCACATCCGACGATGGCGACCGATTTGGCAGACACGTCACTCGCTAGCACCGTATGAACCGCATTTCCAAGTGGTTCTTGAATGGATGCAAGTTTTGCCGGCATCGTTTCTGGGTTCACCCATAGGTTCTCTTCAGGCATAACGACGTACTCTGCAAAACAACCTTGCGTGTCCACACCGATGATTTTTGTATTTTTACAGATGTGATATTGTCCACGCAAACATTGTTTACACTGATGACAGACGATATGCGTCTCAGCGGATACGGTCTGTCCGATTTTAATGCGTTTCGTCCCTTCCCCGAGTGCCACGACTTCTCCCGAAAATTCATGACCGAATACATACGGTGGTTTGACACGGCTTTGTGACCACTCATCCCACTCATAGATATGAACATCGGTCCCGCAAATCGATGTCGCTTTGACTTGAATGAGTACTTCTCCAGGCCCTGGCGTCGGAACTGGTACGTCGACCAGTTTTGCCCCAAAACCGGCCGTGTGTTTTTGAATCGCTTTCATTACTGGTGTCGTTGTTTCCTTCTCTGTGGTTGACACGAGTTGTTCCATTGAAAACGTCCCCCTCTTGTCTCTTATGATCGAACGATACGTTCTTTATCATCTTGTCATAAAATGACGAAACTGAGAAGACGGAACGTCCATTTTCCACAAAAAAAAGAGGAGCCATCCGCGCCGATGGCTCCTCTTCACAAGAATAGGACCTATGTCCCGACCGCTCATCGTGGCTCAATGATGAGCTTGATAGCAGTACGTTCCTCTCCGTCAATCATAATATCGGTAAAGGCTGGAATGCAAATCAAATCGAGACCGCTTGGCGCGACGAAGCCTCTGGCGATCGCGACGGCTTTGATGGACTGATTCAGCGCACCTGCCCCAATCGCCTGTATCTCACACGTTCCTTTTTCACGTAGCACACCCGCTAAAGCACCCGCAACGGAGTTAGGGTTCGATTTTGCCGAAACTTTGAGTACGTCCATTCTTGTTTCCCCCTCGGGTAGGTTGTTCAATCAAACCAGACGGTCTGATCATCTAGGTGTATTCGTTCGATTTTTGTCGCTCGTTTCGTCTGATCATCGATTGTAATGAAAACTCCATTAAGTTGTTCCCGTCCCTCGGCAACTTCAAACCGAACTGGGAGTTGTGTCATAAATTTTTTTAAAACAACGGATGCATCCATCCCGAGTACCCCGTCAAGTGGACCCGTCATCCCGACGTCGGTAATATACGCTGTCCCGTTCGGCAAGACACGTTCATCTGCCGTCTGTACGTGCGTATGCGTGCCGACTACGGCTTGGGCACGCCCGTCAAGGTGATACCCCATCGCAATCTTTTCACTTGTCGCCTCGGCATGGACATCGACGAAGATGGCGTCTACCTCGTCACGCACTTCTTCAACGAGACGATCGACGGTACGGAACGGACAGTCAAGGGATGGCAAGAAGACATTGCCCATGACGTTGATGACGGCCAATTTCTTTCCATTTTGTTTTAACTTCATCATCCCGACTCCAGGTGTCCCGTCCGGATAGTTTGCTGGACGGACGATCCGGTCGGCATCGTCGATCCAATCAAAGATGTCACGGTTATCCCACGTATGGTTCCCCATCGTCACCCCATGGAAGCCGAGTTCTAAAAACTGTTGATAAATCTTTTTTGTGAGACCGCGACCGTTTGCCGCATTCTCACCGTTGACGAGCATGAACGTTGGGTTGTATTTGTCTTTCAACCGACCAATTTGATTGCTCAAAATATCTCGACCGGGTTTCCCGACGACATCACCGATAAATAAAATTTTCATATAAAATCCTCCCTCAAACAGAAAAAGCGGAGAAATTCTCCGCTTCGTTTACTTCGCATAATCGACGGAACGTGTTTCACGAATAACCGTCACTTTAATTTGTCCAGGATAATCGAGTTCATCCTCGATTCGTTTACAAATATCGCGTGCCATCTTACCGGCGACGACATCGTCGACGACGTCAGGGCGAACGATAATTCGAACTTCACGTCCCGCTTGAATCGCATACGATTTCTCGACACCTTCAAACGACTCACAGATTGACTCGAGTCGTTCGAGACGGCGAATGTAGCTTTCTAGCGTCTCTTGACGAGCTCCAGGGCGAGCTGCCGACAAGGCGTCAGCTGCTGCGACTAGTACTGCAATCGTCGATGTCGCTTCGACGTCCCCGTGGTGGGAAGCAATCGAGTTGATGACGACCGGATGTTCCTTGTACTTCGTTGCAAGCTCTACTCCGATTTCGACGTGACTGCCCTCGACTTCGTGGTCGATCGCTTTTCCGATATCGTGCAAGAGTCCAGCTCGCTTCGCGAGTGTGACGTCTTCCCCGAGTTCGGCTGCCATCATCCCGGCAAGATGTGCCACCTCGACCGAGTGAGACAAGACGTTCTGTCCATAACTCGTACGATAGCGCATGCGACCGAGTGTCTTGACGAGGTCTGGATGGAGTCCGTGAATACCGGCTTCGAAAGTAGCTTCTTCTCCGTACTCACGAATGCGCTCATCGACTTCACGACGAGACTTCTCTACCATCTCTTCAATGCGAGCCGGGTGGATACGCCCGTCTTGAACGAGTTTTTCAAGCGTCATTTTGGCGATTTCACGGCGAACTGGATCGAAACCTGACAAAATGACCGCTTCTGGCGTGTCATCGATGATGAGATCAATTCCAGTCAACGTCTCGAGCGTACGGATGTTACGTCCTTCACGCCCGATGATGCGACCTTTCATCTCATCACTCGGTAAGTTGACGACAGATACCGTCGTCTCCGCGACATGTTCAGCAGCGTATCGTTGCATCGTGAGAGATAAGAGGTGTTTCGCTTTTTTATCCGCTTCTTGTTTTGCTTTTTGCTCGATTTCTTTTTGAAGGAGAGCAGCATCGTGAAGCGCTTCCTGCTTCGCTTCGTCCATGATGATGGTACGTGCTTCATCTTTCGAGAGGGCTGCCACGCGTACAAGTTCTTGGCGTGCCTCTTCGTATAAGTCCTCCACTTTGCTTTCGAGCATTTCTGCTTCACGTTTGCGTTTTTCGAGCCCGCGCTCCTGTTCATCTAGCGAATCTTCTTTCCGCTCGAGCATATCTGCTTTGCGGTCGAGAAGCTCTTCTTTTTGAACGAGGCGATTCTCTTTCACTTTCTGGTCTTCGCGACGTTCACGCAATTCTTGTTCCGTCTCATTGCGAAGTTGAATCATCTCTTCTTTTACTTCAAGCCGTGCTTCTTTTTGCATCGCTTCCGATTGTTGTTTTGCTTGTTCTACAATCTTAGTCGCTTCCGTCTCGGCACCTTGAATCTTCGCTTCGGCGATCGATTTACGCACAAAAAAACCTGCAACAAAAGCTATCGGCAAAAGGAGGATCAGAATAAGCCAGTATAGCCATTCCATCATGTTCACCTCCCTTTCGCAAGGTTATTTTATTTTTTTAATAAGTGAGTAACGCAGGCAAGCCCGCGCATAACTTTATTGTACTTATTTAAGAGAGAGAATGCAATGCACGGACAGGATAGAACTACCAATTGCCTAAAAATTATACTAAAAAAATCTCACTCGGATGATTCCGAGTGAGACCATGTGCTTATTCGTCATCAAGAAGTGAGAGAACTTCGTCGTCTTCATCTTCAACTGTGACTGTTTTTTCTCCGTTCAAGCCGTAGTGATCACGAATTTGACGTTCCACTTCGGCCGCAATGGCTGGATTTTCTTTCATGTATTGTTTCGCATTTTCACGACCTTGACCGAGACGCTCCTCGTTGAACGAGTACCAAGCACCGCTCTTTTGAACGATATCGAGGTCTGCACCGATGTCGATGAGTTCCCCTTCACGTGAAATCCCTTCACCGTACATGATGTCGACTTCCGCCGTCTTGAATGGTGGTGCGATCTTATTTTTTACAATCTTGATTTTCGTACGGTTCCCGACCATGTCTTGACCTTGTTTGAGCGTTTCTGCACGACGTACTTCGAGGCGTACTGAAGAGTAGAACTTCAAGGCACGACCACCAGGTGTCGTTTCCGGGTTACCGAACATGATTCCAATTTTCTCACGAATTTGGTTGATGAAGATGACGATTGTTTTCGATTTGTTCGTTGCACCAGACAATTTACGAAGTGCCTGAGACATCAAACGAGCTTGAAGACCGACGTGCGAGTCTCCCATCTCCCCTTCGATTTCGGCTTTCGGTACGAGTGCCGCAACCGAGTCGACGACGAGGATATCAACTGCTCCCGAGCGAACGAGCGCTTCAGCGATCTCGAGCGCCTGTTCCCCTGTATCTGGCTGAGAGAGCAACAACTCATCGATGTTGACGCCAAGATTTTTAGCATATTTTGGATCGAGCGCATGCTCGGCATCGACGAACGCAGCTTGACCGCCACGTTTTTGAACTTCTGCAATCGCATGAAGGGCAACAGTCGTCTTACCTGAAGATTCTGGTCCGTACACTTCAATGACACGACCGCGTGGATATCCACCCGCTCCAAGTGCGACGTCGAGGGCAATCGACCCAGAAGGGATGACCGATACTTGCTGGTCTGTATTTTCACCAAGGCGCATAATCGAGCCTTTACCGAATTGTTTCTCAATTTGGCGCAATGCCATTTCTAACGCTTGTTTACGATCACTCATAGATAAATGAGCCTCCTTTAATTGATACTTTCATTATACGTGAACATATAGCGATACACAAGTTTTTTACGAACATTTATTCGCCTTTTTTAATTCGTTGAATGAGGGCCCATAGTCCATCTTTTGCAGCCCGCATCCGAATGACGTTACGTTCTTGGTGCGGATAAACACGCTCGATGACCTCGATTCCATCCGGTGTTTTCACCCCGATGTAGACCGTACCGACGGGACGCCCTGAATTTGAGGTTGGTCCAGCTTCACCGGTGAACGAGAGCGCGTAGTCCGCATTCGTTTGTTTAACTAATCCATCTACCATCTCATAAGCAACTTCTTTTGAGACGACTGAGTGCTGTTCAATTGTATCAAGAGCGACCCCTAAATACCTATTTTTTAGCTCATCTGAATAGGTAACGACTCCCCCTAAAAAGACAGCCGATGCTCCTGGAGTCGATGTGATCATCGATTGGACTTCTCCCCCGGTCAATGACTCAGCAATTGCCAGTGTTTGGTGATGACGTGTCAATGATTGCACGAGGTATGAGGCAATCGTTTCATCATCTGACCCGAAATAATACGAACCGACACGTCGTAAGATTTCCTCTTTCATTTCTTCAATCATCAGTCGTGCAGCCGTATCATCTACCGCCCGAGCACTGACTCGAAGTCTCGCTTCTCCTGTCTCAGCATAAGGTGCGACAGTCGGGTTAGACCCGTTCAACAAGTCTTTGACGGCATCATCAAGTGCCGATTCTCCAATTTCATAAAATCGTAACGATTCCGAGACGAGCGTCGCGCCTGAAAACTTTTTCGGAAACGTCGCATCGATGAGCGCCCGCATCTCGCGTGGCACACCAGGAAGTAGCATCCACGTCGTCTCCCCTTCAATCCACATACCTGGAGCCAGACCGACCGGATTTTGTAAAACGTCCGCACCTGACAAGACGTCCGCCTGACGAGCGTCCCCTTCATTCATCTCACGGTTACGTGACTGAAGAAATTGTTGAATCGTGTGAAACGCCTCTTCGTCTCGAACAATCGGGTGTTCGAGCAGATCAGACAAGACTGTCTTCGTGACATCATCTGCCGTCGGTCCAAGTCCACCCGTAACGATGACAAGGTCTGAACGACGACGCGCAATCTCGAACGTCTCCCGCATTCGTTCCGCGTTATCCCCGACAACTTGATGATACAAGACCGAGACACCGTATTTCGAAAGTTGTTCCGATATGTAACTCGCATTCGTATTGACGATTTCTCCTAAGAGCAACTCGCTTCCTACCGCAATGATTTCGGCTCGTTTCATCATATTTCCTCCTCGACTTCAAAAAAAAGACGAGCTAGATCAACCAACTCGTCTTTGTCGACTTACATCGACTTCACAATAATCTTGTAGTTTTGTGCGAAATACTCGGCACCTGAGTAAATCGTGAGTGCGAGTGCCAACCACATCGCCCATTCCCCAAACGGGATGCCGACATAACTGAAAATCGGGTTACCGAATAGGAGGAAAATGATGGCGAACAGTTGCACCCATGTTTTAGCTTTGCCTGACTTACCCGCCGCGACGACAATCCCTTCGTCGGCAGCGACAAGTCGAAGACCCGTGACCGCAAACTCACGAGAAAGAATCACGACAACGACCCACGCAGCCACGAGGTCCATCTCGACGAGCAACACGAGCGCCGCTGTCACGAGTAGTTTGTCCGCGAGCGGGTCCATGAATTTCCCAAAGTTTGTGACCAAGTTGTGTTTTCGCGCCAAATGACCGTCTAACCAGTCTGTAATGGCCGCAATGGTAAAGATGACACCAGCGATAAATTGGTGTAGCGGGATCTCAGCACCTAAAAAGGCAATGTTTCCCCAATCAAAATCAACAGCGAGTAAGACGACGAATACGGGAATCAACACCACGCGTAACATCGTCAATCGGTTAGGTAGGTTCATGTAGAACGCCTCCTCTTAGAAGGAGAGTCGACTTATTCTGCGTCGACTCTCTTTACAAATATATTTTGTGTGACCGGAGACTCTTGAAGCTCGAGCTCGCGACCGTTGACGACGATTTTCTCAACACCTGCGATGAGTCCGATCCGGATTCGTAACGTGTCCGTTTCAGCATCTTCAATGACAATCGGATTCTGTTTCGATTGGTTCGGATATTCAGGCGCAAGGAACGGACCTTCAAGTGATGTATCACGAACACCGACATATGAGGCTGGCGATTCTTTCACATAAATCTCGGTCGATAGTTTATCGCTCGTAGCGAGCTCATATGTGATGTCCGCCCCGTTCGATTCCGTTACCGCAATCGGACCAGATTCTGCTGGCGGTTCTTCCTCAGCAGGCTCCTCTGATACCGGTTCTTCCTCTGCAGGTTCATCCGCTGGGACATCCTCGTTCTGGTCGAGTGTGACATTTGAACTCGGTGGTTTAGCCGGACTTGCGTCTTGTCCACCAAAGTCGATGCTTCTCACGGCAAAATAGATTGCTGTAATGAGCAAAAAGACGGTAAGGGCGAGAAGTACTTTCGGAACCCATCTCGACACTCGACTCGTCGACTCGGACGCTTTGGAATACGTCTTTTTACGAGAAAGTTGAACGGATGGCTGTGCTTCGATTTTTGGTAGATCTTTTGCGTAAGTCTCATACAATTCGTCCACATCGAGACCGAGTGACTCCGCATACGTTTTAATGAACGCCCGTGCATAGAAAGAGCCAGGGAGATTTTTGTAATCACCTTCCTCGATCGCGATGATATAGCGCTTTTGAATCTTCGTCGTCTGCTGGATTTGGTCGAGCGTCAATCCGCTCTCCTCACGCTTTTGTTTCAAAAAAGTCCCTAGTTCTGTCACAGGGGTCCACACCTTCCATTCACATAATTATTCAAACCATTCTGACTCACGATGCGTTTCTTGTGGGATGATAATCGTCTCATCCGGATTGTTTCTCAATTCAATAATATAATCAAAGTCTTCGTACACGCAATCGGTGTTTCGGACATAAAGGTCAGGGTGTTCAATGACCTTCACGGCAGGCAACCGCATGACCTCACGGATCAGTTGACGATGTCGCTCGTCCATCGTACGCGTAGAGACCGCTCCATCGATTATGTATACATGATCGCCTTCCCGCTCTTCTTCAAACAAAGAGGTTCGGACCGTCTGTTTCATGAGGGTCGATGACAAGAACAACCAACGTTTATTCGCACACACACTGGCTGCGACGATGGATTCTGTTTTCCCAACGCGCGGGTTCCCCCGTACGCCAATCAATAGATGACGTTCTTCTTTCATCAGTTCTGCTACGAAATCAACAAGAATCCCTAAGTCTTCTCGGACGAAACGGAACGTTTTCTTATCATCGCTGTCGTGGTCGATGTAACGACCATGTCGAATCGCTATCCGGTCCCGTAATTTCGGGCGGCGCAATTTGATGACTGCGATGGCTTCCATACGTTTTAAAATATGCTCGAGTCGATGGACATGATCTGCGGCCGGAGCTTTGAGCAGCATGCCACGACGTTGCAGGTCGACTCCATTAATGGTGACGATGGAGATTTGAAGCATTCCCATGAGAGACGCGATGTCTCCGAGGATACCCGGTCGATTTTGACACAATTCATATTCGAGATACCACTCTTCGAATTTATGTTCCATCCCGAACCATCCTTTCGAGCAAATTCGCTACCTTGCCTATTTTAAATTATTTTAGAAGAATTGAAAAGAACTCGTTTATGCATCTTGACGAGATCATTGCCAACCGCCATCAATGCGTAGTACTGTGCCGGTCATATATGAAGCATCCGATGAGCATAAAAATCGGATCGTCTTCGCCACGTCTTCAGTGGTACCAAGACGCCCAAGCGGAATGTCATCCATCACGGTTTGTTTCGACTCTTCTACCGTATCATTCATCGGCGTATCAATCCACCCTGGTGTGACCGCATTGATTCGAACATTGAACGGTCCTGCTTCACGCGCAAACGCTTTGACGAAACCGAGTTGTGCCGCTTTGACCGTAGAATAGAACACTTCGGCTGCTGCCCCGACTTCACCCCAAACGCTTGAGACGACGACAATATCTAGTCGATAGTCATACGGTTTACGCGCAACAACTGACTGAATCAATCGAACCATGGCGCGTACATGCACCTCGTAAAGTCGATCCAGCTCATCTACCGATTGGTCGACGACGAGACCGTGTAGCGCGTGACCAGCGACGTAGACGATTCGATCAACGGTATCGATTGACGACACCCACTTCTCTACTTCTGCTCGGTCCGATAAGTCACATATAATCAGTTCAGCCTGTAGCTTCTCAGTCTCCATCATTCGAGTAAGTGTCTCACGACCTCGATTTGCATGGAGCAATAGCTCATCCTCACGAAAAGCGAGCGAGACGGCACGTCCAATCGCGCCGCTCGCTCCGACAATCAACGTCTTCATGGCTTTTTGACAACGCACACCGTTCGTTGCTCACTTCGGAACAATCGTACGTATGCTTCGTGAAGTTCATCTAATGTGATCGCATCAATCAAATTCGGAATCTCGAACAAGTTCCCGTCATTGAGTGCATACCGTGAGAACTGGTTGGCGATAAACTCTGGCGAATTCAGTGCTTTTAAAAATTGTCCCTGCATCATCCGCTTCTTACGATTGAGCGTCTCTTGATCAAGATGAAGTGGGCGCTCCAACGCACCCGTGACACGTTCGACAAAGGCATCGACATGGGACGTTTCCATCGATAGTGCGGCGAAGGCGAACGTCTCTTCTGACGTATAATCAAATGAGAATGCATCATCGATTAATCCTTCTGCATACAGTTCCGTGTAGAGGGGGGCTGTCGTATCAAAGAGCGCGTGCATGAGGAGCTCCACCGTCAACTCCTGTTTGAGACCGGCTTCTCCAGCTTGTGGGACATCTTTATAGCCAATCATCACTTTCGGAACCGAGACATCCATCTCAATGACCCGTTCTGACAGACGAACCGTGGTCGGTTCTTCCACCGTCTCACGTGCGCTTAAAGGTGGCGCGTCAAAAGATTTAGCTGCCTGATTGTCACGAATCAATTCAAGCATCTCATCTGGCTCGATGTTCCCGACGACGAACAACGCCATGTTGCTCGGATGGTAGAACGCCTGATGACACGTATACAAATCTTCTGCCGTGATTTTTGAGATCGATTCGATTGTTCCGGCGATATCGATTTTGACGGGATGCGTCTCATACATCGCTTCGATCAATCCGAAATAAAGACGCCATCCCGGATTATCTTGATACATCTGAATCTCTTGACCGATGATGCCCTTTTCTTTCTCGACTGACTCTTTCGTGAAATATGGTTCCTGAACGAAATTGAGTAGCGTTTGAACGTTTTCCGGCACGTTCGATGTCGCCCCGAACAAGTATGCCGTCCGCGTGAATGAGGTGAAAGCATTCGCTGACGCCCCTTGGCGACCGAACTGTTGAAAGACATCGCCATCCTCTTTTTCGAACATCTTATGCTCTAAGAAATGTGCGATTCCGTCCGGCACCTCTACCCAATCCTCTAATTTGAAGCGACGGTCAATCGAACCATATTTCGTCGTGAACGTCGCGAACGTTTTCTCATATCCAGTCTTCTTCAGCAAATACACGGAGAGGCCATTGTCGAGAACGTAGTGATGTAAAGTCTCTCCGACGTTTGGGAAATCTAGTTTCATGCTTCTCCTCCTTTCAGACAGTAAACTGCTTCGAGCGAAATCTCATTCGCAAGCGCGATGACGTGGTCGCGTGTCGTACTCTCGATGATTGCCATCTCTTCGTCGAGTGAAAACGGGCGTATGTCTGCACCACTCATCCATCCAATCAACTGACGAGGGCTGTCTCCGAGTTGGCGACGTTGGTGGAACAACATTTCTTTCGTCTGTTGTAACGTTTCGTCTTCGAACTCACCCGCCTGCAGTGCTTTTAACTGCTCTTCGATAATGTGTTCGGTCTTTTGTTGATTTGATGCATCGATTCCCGCATACACGAACAGTTTTCGACTGAGCGAACTGTATTGTGACGCGGCGTAGTAGGCTAAACTTTCTTTTTCACGGACGTTCATGAACAGCTTCGAGTGCGGGAACCCACCGAATAATCCGTTCACGACTTGCATACGGATGGCATCTTCTGTACGCGGATCGACGTCAATCGCGTAGGCGAGATGAAGTTTACTTTGCTTGATGTCTTGATGCTCTTCTAATCGTTTGAACTCACCACGGCTCGGTTCGGGCAGACGTCTCGGCTGACGCGTCCCGAGCGATTCGAGCGGGTTAAATGCCTGTTCGACTTGTTGACGGTCGACATCGCCGACGACATAAATGTCGACACGATCGTTCTGAATCATCGATTGATAAGCATTGAAAAGTGATTTCGGCGTGACGTGGTCGAGCTGTTCGAGCGTACCTAGAGACGGGATGGCGATCTCGCCTCCGAGCATCTCTTGCAGGCGCTGTTGAGCGAAACGCATCTTGTCATCATAGACTGACTCGATTCGCTGACGCTGCAATCGGCGTTCTTGCTCCACGATGAGCGGTTGAAACGCGCCATCATAAACATTCGGACGAAGTAACACTTCCTCCAGTAATTGAATGGCCTGACTCAAGGCGTCTTCACCGACAAGATTGTCATTAACGACTTCGAGTTGAAATTGAATGACATGCTCTTTCCCAATTTTTGATGCGCCTGCATACAAGTTTGTATCATATAAATCTTCTAGCGGTGTGTGAAATAACTCAATTGATGGATAAGCTTCTGTCGATTTTTCCATAATGAATGGAAGCAGTGCCCGGTCTGCCACCGTGTCCTGAGACAGCGGGGCCGCAAACGAGACGAGGCAAGTCGTCGTTTTAAATTTTTTGGTCGGATAGACCGAATAGTGCAATTGATGTTGGAACTGTTCGATTCCTTTCATCAGCCGATCACTCCTTTTTTCGTTTTGGTTGAAATACGGCAGCGCCGCGTGCATATTCTTGGTCCGGTACGCCTGCGACAACATTTGCATACCGTGCGACCGTGAAAAGATAGTCACTCAATCGGTTAAAATATGGAAGTTGTCGGTCGGCGACACCGAGTGCAGTCAAATCTCGTTCGACACGACGGCAAACGGATCGTGCCACATGCAGGCTCGCCGCTGCGACACTTCCTCCCGGTAAGATGAAACGCACAAGTTCTGGACATGATTTTTCCCATTCGTCCATCCATTGTTCAAGTTCCGTCACAATCGACAAATCGACTGTTTTCGGGGGCGCGTCCGTATACATCAGCTCCGAACCGAGGTCAAACAAGTCGTGCTGAATCTTCGTCAGCTGTTCCCGGAGCGACTCGTCGGTCTGTTGCGCAATCGCTAATCCGATGTGACTGTTCAATTCATCAAGATGCCCCATCGCTTCGATTTGAGGATGATGTTTGTCGACGCGGCTACCAATCAGTGATGTTTCACCCGTGTCGCCCGTGCGTGTATATCGCTTCATTCGGCTTCCCCCTTAAAATGCCACAAATGGTGACTCAGACGAGTCACCATTATGAGATATGTGGTTGTTCAAATGGTAAGTAAATGTCAAACGTCGTTCCGACACCGAGTGTGCTCGATACGCTGACCGTTCCATGGTGGGCATCGATCACATTTTTCACGATGGCTAAACCAATCCCGGTACCGGTCTTCGACCCGCTCGTCCGTGCTTTGTCAGCTTTATAGAATCGCTCAAACACGAACGGCAAGTCCTCTTTCGGAATCCCGTGTCCTGTGTCGGACAGTCGAATCTGCAACCCATCAGGCATCTCGGTCGCCTCAATTCGAATCTCTCCTGAATCGGTATGGGCAATCGCGTTGCCGATCAAGTTCGTGAATACTTGCTCGAGTCGGTCACCGTCTGCTTCAATCTGTCGATGCGGTACGTCCGTCTGTAATCGAATCTCTTTTTCAGATGCCATTTGATTGAACTTTCTCATGACACGTGGCAAGAAATCACCGATGTCGAACGAACTGAAATGCATCGTTTCTTTACCCGATTCGATGCGGGCCAAATCAAGTAAGTCGTTGACAAGTCGCGCAAGTCGAAGAGATTCGTCATAAATGATTGACGCAAACTCTTTCGTCGCCTCGTCACTTTCTGTCATCCCGTCGATGATTGCCTCTGAATAACCTTGTAGCGTCACGAGCGGTGTCCGAAGTTCATGGCTAATATTCGCCACGAAATCGGTCCGCATCTTATCGAGACGGTGGCTTTCAGATGTGTCGCGAATGACGACGACAGCTCCTTCGAAATCATCCTCCCCGATGAGCGGCGTGACCGTCAACGTATAGTAACGGTCATCTTGTTTCACTTCAATCGTCTTCTCAGCCGTCCCTTCCATCACTTCTTCATACAGTGACAGTACGACTTCATGCGGCTGACCGTCTTGAAGCAATGGACTAGCCTGTGGATTAGTGACGATCACGTTTGCGTGACGGTCGAGCGTGATGACACCGTCCGCCATCGAACGAAGAATAGAGGCAAGTTGCAGACGTTCTCGGTCTAACGCGTCGACATATTTCGCCAACTGGCTACTCATTGCGTTGAACGAGGCGGCGAGTTCGCCGATCTCGTCTCGAGTCTTCGTTTCAAGACGCAAGTCAAATTGACCTTCCCCCGTCTTATTGACCGCATCTCGCATCGCTCGGAGCGGCGCCGTGATCCGTGTCGATAAGAAGAAAGCGAAGACGGTCGTCACGATGATAGCGGAAGCAACGGTCCAATGAATGATTGTTCGTGCACCAGCATTTGCACTCGAAATCGCATCGAGTGGTTCAAGTAAGTAGAGTGTATATTGTCCGGTCGATAACGAAAACGTCGTCCGGTAGGCAAGAGCAGCTTGGTCATCAAAAGAAGAGAAATTACCGATGGCCGTCTCTCCGACTGCCTGATAGGTTTCCCAATCTTGACGTTCAAGTTCAACCATCAGCCCATCCACTTGATTCCCGAAATTTGAGCGCGTGGTCCCATTTTCTAAAATATAGTTCGCGCCATATACTTCGATGATTTGATCAATCGTCTGGGACGTGTCACCTTCATTCAACAACACCGACTGAACCTGTCCGCCAAGTTTGGCGAGATGACCACGTTCTTGGTCGATGTGAAAAGAGTTGAAAAATTCAAGCATCAATACCGAGACGATGAATAAGATGACGCTGACCAAAACGAGAATCGTCAGCCACAGTTTCGTGACGATGCTGTTTCGCCGAATCATCATTCACTAGCAGCTTCGAACTTGTACCCGACACCCCATACAGTCGTGATCATATGAGCCGCATCGGGTGAGACGCGATTCAATTTCTCACGAAGACGTTTCACATGCGTATCAACGGTCCGAAGGTCTCCGAAAAATTCATAGTTCCATACTTCTTTCAACAACTGCTCACGAGAAAAGACTTTATCGACCTGCTTCGCAAGGAAGAACAGCAATTCATATTCTTTCGGTGTAAGGGCAATCTCTTCTCCGTCGACCGTGACACGGTGCGCATCATTGTCAATCGTCAAGTGCGGGAACACGATCAAATCTTTTGATTTCTCACTCGTCTGCATAAACTTAGTCGAGCCAGAACGACGAAGGAGTGCCTTGACGCGAAGAACGACCTCACGCGGACTGAACGGTTTCACGATGTAATCGTCCGCCCCGACTTCAAATCCTTGAACACGATCAATCTCTTCACCTTTCGCTGTAAGCATGATGACCGGTGTCGCTTTCGTTTTCCGGAGTTCTGTACACACTTCGACTCCGTCCATTTTCGGCATCATCAGATCAAGTAAGATGACGTCGTATTCGTTTTCAAGAGCGAGAGCGAGTGCCTCTTCTCCATTGACCGCTTCTTCAATCACATACTGTTCACGTTCTAAGTACATTTTCAAAAGTCGGCGAATTCTCTCTTCGTCGTCGACTACTAAAATCTTCGTTTTCTCAGCCATACCAGAAACCCTCCTAAGACCCATTACGAGTTGTAGCGAATGTTGCACAATTGTGAACATTCCACTCCCTGCCATAACTATACCACTCTATTATTTCGCTTCACAACGATGATTTGATGGACCAAATGAAAAAGAAGTCACAATTGTGACTTCTTTTGTGTCATGCATATGAATGAAGACCAGCGATGACCAAGTTGACGAAGACGAGGTTGAACATGATGATGGCAAAACCACCGACACATAACCATGCCGCTTTCGTTCCGGTCCACCCGCGCTGGATGCGCATATGCAAGTAATAAATATAAATAAGCATCGTAATGAGAGCCCATACTTCCTTTGGATCCCAGCCCCAGAAACGGTTCCACGCAATCTGTGCCCAAATCATCGCAAAGATGAGACCACCGAGGATAAAGACAGGCAATCCAATTGCGACCGAGCGATAGCTGATTTCGTCAGCAAGGTCAAGGTCGACCTTTTTCGCAAGCGGTTGAAGCGCTTCAGCGATGCGTTTTCGCAAAATGACGAAGCGAAGCAATGCGTAAATCACGACACCACCGATGACCGACCAGATGAGCGTGTTCAACTTGAGTGTATTGATCCAATTCGGCAACTCAAGTGACAAACCGCTCGCTCCTGACAAGAGCTGTGCCCCTTCTGGTACGAATAGGATTGGCATGAAGTATTCATACGTCTCGACTTGACCGCGGTCATTCGTAAATTCGACGACTCCACCGGCACCGATTCCTTTGAAGAGCATCGACACGATGATGAACCCGAGTGTACACATGAGAACGAACATCGTCACTTCAAGCCACGTCCGTGACTTAGACTGTTCTTTCATCGATGTCTCATTCAATAAGAAAATGAGACCTGACGCAAAACTGATGGCCAAAATCCCTTGTCCGAGCGCTGCCGTCGTGACGTGGATTTTTAACCAGACACTGTTGAGTGCCGGAATGAGCGGTGCGACCTCACTCGAGAACATCGAGGCGAAAGCAATGACGAGTAACGCCACTGGCATCGCGAACAATCCGAGTACATCATTTTTGTAAATCCCGTATACGACGAGGAACCCGAGCACCATCATCATGCCGAAGAACGTCGTATATTCATATAAGTTTGATACCGGCGCATAGCCGACACCTGCCCAACGCATAAAGAAATATGTCATTTGGGCGATAAATCCGATAATTGCCAAGATGAAGGCATACTTCCCATAGGCGACACGGTTGACGTTTCGATCCTTACGCATACCACTAACGGCAATCGTAAAGAGAGCCGTCGAGATCGCGTATAGGAAGAATGCGATAAACAGCATTCGGCTGCTCCATTCAATCCATTCCATCAAGATTCCCCTCTTTCATCTGTTGACTCGTTCTCCGGCTTCGAAGTAAATCTCGCCTGATCTTCCCACATCGGTAAACCGGACTGTTCTAATAATGGCGAAACCTCTCGACGGAGCGAGGACGGGTTTTTGTTCGTAAAGCCTGCAACGAGTACCTCATCTTCATGACGACGAATCCAGACACGGCGGTGTGGCCAATACATACCCATCACAATTCCAATCATGAAGATTGTCGCACCGACAATCAGAATCGGGTACGTCGAGTCACTCTTCACTCGAAGACCGCTCGTGCTTGCCATTTCTGTGCCCGCAAATTTCACCTCGTACCGGTTTTCTTCATCGGCGACGTTGAGACGAATACCAATCAAGTTTGATTCCATTTCTCCTTCTGGTGATTCAACATTGAAGAAGAAGGCCGGATTCAGTGCACGTGGTGATTTCGTGTTCGGTTGTCCATCCTTCACCTCAAAATCAGGATACAAGTCTTTCAACGTGACCGTGACACCCTCTAAATCATACGATTTTTCTGGATTTTCAAGGTCGACTTTGAACGGTCCATACTCGTCACCTGTCTGTTTATCGGCAAGCATGAACGACATCGACAAGAATTCCGGTCGACTTGAATATTGCTCTTGATACACTTCATATTTTTCGAACTTAAACGGGTGGTTGACTTTCGTCGAACCGACATCGACTTGCTCGAGTTGCGGCGATCCGTCCTCGTTCGTTCCCGTCTTCTTAAATAATGTCAGTTCCGTCTCGTAGTTTTTCGGAACAGCCCCGGCTTTTTCAATGGCAGCTGCGAACTTCGCATCTTCCTCATTGTTCTCCGGGTCATACATTTCAAGAATGAACTGGTCGTTCCGTAAATAGTATTCCCCGTTTGTCGCCTCTAGTGAGACCGTATCTCCTTCTCGCACCCATTCAAGCGTATCTGTATGGAATGCCGGGAACACGCGGAGCATCGCCCCGAGGAAGAAGATGACAAGACCAACGTGGTTCACGTATGGACCCCAACGACCGAAACGGTGTTTTTCAGCCAACAAGGCATCTCCGTCCCGTTTGACTTGATACCGTTTCTTCTTGAGCGACACTTCCATCTCGTCAATCTGAGCGTCTGTTCCTTCGCCTTGTCCGAAGAGGCGTTGTCCTTTCATAAAGCGCTCTGTCCGTCTAACCGGTTGATTCTTGAGCGCTTTATAGAGCGGGACACCACGGTCAATCGATACGACGATGAGCGAGAGCGTCAACATGACGATGAGACCGATATACCACCAAGATGTATATAGGTTATGGAATCCAAGCGCATAATAAATCGAACCTGGCGTCCCATACTCCTCCAAGTAATATTGCTCTGGAGGTAACTGTTGTGGGATGTACATTTCTTGAGGGAAAATCGTGCCGATTGCCGAGCCGACAATAATCAGCGCAATCAACCACAATCCCACTTTGACCGATGCGAAGAAGTTCCACACCCGGTCAATGACCGATTTAGGACGACGCTTCGACCGTAAATCAGCGCCTTCGTATTTCATATCTAGCATCTGTGCGTCCCCCGTTCGCTTACAATGACTTCTCGGCTAGCTCCATCAATTTCTCTTTCGTGAGTTCACCTTCATATTTTTCAATTACGTTTCCTTCACCATCGATGACGAATGTGACAGGTAAGTTATAAATGCCATAGGCCTTCTCGACTTCACTCTTCGTGTCCATCAAGATCGGATAATCGAGACCGACACCGAGGTCGTTCACGAAGTTATCGACGCGTAGCGGTGTCTCACCGACGTTTACCGCCCAAAAATCGACACCCATGTCTTGCAGTGTTGCGTAATTTTCCTGTACGACCGGCATTTCTTTCTTACAAGGTTCACAGAATGTACCCCAGAAGTTGAGAAGCATTCCTTTTCCTTCGTATGTGTCACGTTCATAAAGGGTTGAACCATCGAGTGTGACGAGTTTGAAGTTCGGTGCCTCGTCCCCTGCCTCGATGCGTCCGTCATTACCGGCTTGGTCGAACAATTGCATGACGGTGATGGCTCCCGCAAAGAGAACGACCGTCATAATCATTAAGCGCCAAAATGACCTCTTTTTCTTTTTCGCGACCGCTTGTTCCATGCGGTCGTCTTTCTTTTGATCTTTTGTCATCGTTTTCACACCATCCTTCAGTTGCTATTGTACTGAAAAAACATTAAAAACGCACATTAACAGACTTTTTTCATTTTTTTGTCACACAATTTACACAATCAAAAAAATCATCCTATTTCAGGACGATTTTTTGTTGTTATTTTTTCTTCTTTTTGCCTCGTGGTTTAGGTGGAACCGTCGGATTCGCGAGTTCACGAAGCTTGCTGATCTCTTTGTGTGAAAGTTCACGCCAGTCGCCGGTATTGAGACCGTCGAGCGTCAAGAAACCGAACTGTTCACGCTTCAATTTGATGACCTCAGAACCGATTGCTTCGACCATGCGACGGATTTGACGATTGTGTCCTTCCGAGATGACGATCTCAAGGATGGCCGTATTCTTTTTCTGGTCGACAGACTTCATCTTCACTTTCGCACTACCCGTTTTGAATCCGTCATCGAGCTGAACACCTGACTCCAGTTGCTTGATTGCCAAGTAAGAAGGGATGTTCTTCACTTTTGCCACATAGCGCTTTTGAATCTTATATTTCGGATGCGTCATCATGTTCGAGAACTCTCCATCATTCGTCAAGATGATGAGTCCTGTCGTGTTATAGTCAAGACGTCCGACCGGGAAAACACGTGCCCCTGGTGGCACGAGATCCGTGATCACTTTACGTCCTTTATCGTCTTCTACCGTCGACACATAGCCGCTCGGTTTATAAAGCACGTAGTAGACATGCTCTTCTTGCTCGATTTTGACGCCATCGACCTCAATCTCTGACTTCGGTCCGACTTTCGTCCCGAGTTCACGTACCACTTTTCCGTTGACGCGGACGCGACCATCCAAAATCATTTCTTCCGCTTTACGACGCGAGGCGACCCCCGCTTGTGCGATTACTTTTTGCAAACGTTCCATATGATTAATCCTTCTCCAATCTCTCTTCTTGCTTCGGTGATTCCTGACCGAAGAACAAATCGCCTTCGTCTGTCAGTTCATCCTCAAATGTTAATGGTGGTAATTCCTCGAGCGAATTAAATCCAAAGTGGTCGAGGAAATGCTCTGTCGTCCGATATAACTTGGCACGACCAATTGTTTTAGCACGACCGGCTGATTCGATTAACCCTTTTGATAATAGTGTATGAATGACTCGCTCCACTTTGACACCGCGAACCTCTTCGATGTCCGCCCGCGTGACCGGCTGCTTATAGGCGATAATGACGAGCGTCTCCATCGCCGCGCGTGAAAGTGCCTGCTCCGCCATCGTCCCGACATATTTTTGAATGTAGGGAGACACGTCTGGAACGGTCACAAGTTTGTACACACCTGCCGATTCCATGAGTTGGAACGGTCGGTTCGATGTTTTAAACGAGGCTTCTAACTTACTGAGCTGTTCTCGCGCAGCAGCCTCTGAGATGTCGAGCGTCTCTGCGAGCGCTCGGACTTCCATCCCTTCGTCCCCGACGACGAATAGCAATCCTTCGATAATCGTTTCATAGGACAGCAACCGCTTCATCCCCTTTCTTTGATGATTCGATGAACGAGATTTGAATGTCTTGGTCAAGTTGTTTCGTTTCGACGACCCGTAGCTTGATCAGCTCAAGAAGCGCCATAAACGTCACGACGAGATCTGAGACGTTCGGTCGTTCTACAAAGAAGGCGAAAAACGATGTCTGTCGCGTAGAAGAAACGTGCTCATGAAGTCTCGTCATCTGTTCCTCGAGCGTTCGCTCTTCGCGTTTAATCGTCTTTTTGCGTCGTTCTTTCCAACGTTTCCGTTCAATCATTTTAGAATAGGCATGAAGAAGGTCTGAGAAGTTCAGCGGTCCGTCGTACTTCGACACTTCCTCTGACATGTAGTTCGTCAAATCTTCTCCCGGTCGTGTGTAAAGTTCAAGACGATGTTCTTCCTGTTCACGCATAAAAACGACTGCTTCTTTATATGCTTTGTATTCGATCAATTGACGAATGAGTCCCTCACGCGTCGGTTCTTCGCTAAAGTCTGGAACATCCTCATCCTCGACCTGAACAGGCGGTAACAACTGCTTGCTCTTTAACTGGAGCAACGTCGCCGCCATGACCAAGTATTCACTGGCCACGTCGAGTTCAAATTTTTGCATCGTGCGAATATAGCCGACATACTGGTCAGTGACTTCTGCCACGGAAATGTCGACGATATCAATCTCCATTTTTCCGATCAAATGGAGCAACAGGTCGAGTGGACCTTCGAACGTATCGATTTTAACGTTATAGGCTTCCATAGAGACACCTGCCATTTTACATTTTTGCGCTTTAGTATAACATGTTTTATAACACCGTGGACACGAAAGGAGAAAAATGATTCATGACCCCTTTTATTCATTATACGTTGCTTTTTGAATGTCATGCCGATTATTTCGAATGTCATGAGGTATTAGAAGAAGCGTGGCAGGCAGACGGACGTCGTCATCACGGCTATGCGGCACTCATCCAATACGCCGTCATTCACTATCATCTACGACGAGACAATCTCATCGGCGCGAAAAAGAGCTTGCGACTCTTACGTCGAAAGATGGACATCGCTTCCCCCTATTTACATGAGCTCGGTCTGGATGTCGACTCCTTCATCGCACAGCTTGATGAATGGCCGTTACACACGAAGCTCCCCTTACAACAGGATGTTCGTGACACGGTCGAATCACTAAAACCGACATTCCCATCGACAGACCTGTCGTTCGAGGAATTGGTCCACAAGCATCTTCACCGTGACCGGAGTGAGGTCATCACGGAACGGGAGTTGGCACTATTAAAAAGGCAACGTGCAAGAAGTTGACGTCAAGATTCAAGAAGTCTCCTTTTCATGATCAATGATGATTTTTTAACTTCTTAAACTCCATCACCCAACTCTCGAGATCGCTCCGATCATGTAAATATTCAGAAGGGGTTTCAAGTAAATCCATGCCATAGATTGTTTGTAAGCAGGGCCAAACCACCTCGTCAGAAGCTGTCCAATCAAATCCATCTATATTTTCATACTGTTCCATCCACTGATATGCCCAGTCAGAGATTTCTTCTCGCGTTCGTTCTTGCCTGAGCACTTGCTCCAATCGATTGATCAGTTCATCGATTGTTACTCGATTCATGAATCCACCTCATTTAAAGGGTTTGTGATTTACTCCATGCAATATGTAAAACCCCCGTAATCACGATCGTGATTACGGGGGTTTTTGTCATCAGACGACTAATTGATTCCATTTATCCAATAAATCGCCCGTCTTGCCTGTACCGGTTAACGTCAAATCAAGTGGAAGTACGTTTCTCACCTCGTCTAGAAGCTCGTAAGAACGTTTCTCGCCACGGAATGATGGCGACAAGGCGATATGGTCGATGACCATCGTCGTTCCTTGCTGCTCCATTCCAATGATGCCGACGAAGTCTTCACCGACTTTCCACAAATAGAGGAACTTCGACTCTTCCTCGTCATACGATCGGACGAGTTCAAGCAAGCTAAGCGGAGATTTGTCACTGCATGAGAATGCGAGTAGACCCATCGCCGTCTTTTCATAAGAACGTTTATATTTGACCAGCATCGCTGGGTTCACCACCTTTAGTCATTCAAGTTTCACGATGTGAAGACGTGAGAGACATGGTTCATTGTGCCATAACCTTCAGGCAAAAATCAATTCTCGTCCCAAACCTTCACTTCTGCCATCTTCGTTCCTTGACGAAGTTTGACGGCATGTTCAAGACCAGATGTCACTTTACCGAAAACTGTATGGACACCATCCAAGTGTGGTTGTGGCTCGTGGACGATGAAGAACTGTGAAGACCCTGTGTTACGTCCTGCGTGTGCCATCGAGAGTGATCCCGCTTCGTGTTTGTGTGGGAAAGAAGTCGATGTCTCACATGGAATCGTATAACCAGCACCACCCATTCCAGTACCATCCGGGCAACCGCCTTGGCTGACGAATCCAGGAATGACACGGTGGAATGTTAATCCGTTGTAGAACCCGCTGTTCGCAAGTTTTTCGAAGTTTTCGACCGTGATCGGTGCCTCGTTGTGGAATAAATCAAATTCAATCATTTCGCCATTTTCAAGTTTCATAGAACCTTTTTTCATGTTTCAAGCAACCCCTTTATTTGAATATGTATCCTGCTGTTTTACACTCACATTACCCATCTTATCAAAAAAACACGTCTGTCTCCACTTTTTTTGTGGAAACAGACGTTCTGCCTTATTGGATGACAGCGTGAACGAGTGGTCGAGCTTCTGGTTTCGTCGCACCGATTGTATACGCGTGATCTAAACGTTCGACAGCCGAAGACATGTCTTCCATGTTCGAGCGGAGTACGGCAATCACATCGCCCGCCTCGACACGGTCGCCAACTTTCTTCTCGAGCGTGATGCCTGCCGCGAAGTCGATCTTGTCTTCTTTCGTCGCACGACCTGCTCCGAGAAGCATCGCTGCGACACCGACTTCGTCTGCGATGATCGACTCGACATAACCCGCTTCTTTTGCGACGAATGTCGTCTCGTATGAAGCTTGTGGTAATTTTGTCACGTCATCGACGAGCGACGCGTCCCCACCTTGTGCTTCGACGAACTTACGGAACACCTCGAGGGCGTGACCGTCAGCAATTCGTTTTTCAAGGTCTGCATATGCTTCGTCAAACGTTGGATAGAAATCACCGAGGACAGCCATATGACCTGCAATCGTGAGCGCGATTGTTTTCAAGTCTTCTACTTCCTTACCTGAAAGGACTTCAATAGCTTCTTTCACTTCGTTCGCGTTCCCGATTTCAAAGCCGAGCGGTTGGTCCATGTCGGTGATGACAGCGACCGTCTTACGACCGACGTTCTTCCCGATTGCGACCATCTCTTCTGCGAGTGCTTTCGCATCATCGAACGACTTCATGAACGCACCAGAACCCGTCTTGACGTCGAGGACGATACTGTCAGCTCCTGCTGCGATCTTTTTCGACATGATTGAACTCGCGATGAGTGGAATCGACTCAACGGTAGCCGTCACATCACGTAGCGCATAAAGACGTTTGTCAGCTGGCGTCAAGTTCCCCGTCTGACCGATAATCGACATCTTAATGTCGTTTACTTGTTTCGTGAATTGTTCTTCCGTCAATTCGACGTTAAAACCTGGGAACGATTCGAGTTTATCAATCGTACCACCCGTATGACCCAGACCACGGCCACTCATTTTCGCGACCGGGATCCCGATTGACGCGACGAGTGGTGCGACGATCAAGCTGATCTTGTCACCGACTCCGCCCGTTGAGTGCTTATCGACTTTCTTCCCTTCGATGTTCGAAAGATCGATCGTATCGCCCGACTTCACCATTTCCATCGTCAAGGCTGCCGTCTCGTTTTCAGTCATCCCGTTAAAATAGATGGCCATCGACAATGCCGACATCTGATAGTCAGGAATCGTTTCGTTCGTGAATCCTTCGACGACGAAGCGAATCTCCTCTTCGTTCAATTCTCCACCGTTACGTTTTTTCAAAATCAAATCGACCATACGCATAACTGTCGTCCTCCTAGAAATAAGTTACTTACATGCTTTTAATCGTGCCGCGCACGAGTGAAAGGAAGTCTTGACGGACACGTTCCGTCGTCTCGATGACTTCTTCATGGTTGAGTGGTTGATCTAAAATCCCTGCCGCCATGTTCGAGACACACGAAATCCCGAGGACGCGCATATCCGAGTGACGCGCGACGATGACTTCTGGTACCGTCGACATCCCGACGACGTCACCACCGAGAAGACGTGCCATTTTTACTTCTGCTGGTGTCTCGTATGTTGGGCCTGTGTTTCCGAAGTAGACCCCTTTTTGGACAGTGAGTCCGAGGTCAGAAGCGACGCGTTCTGTCAATTTCACGAGTTCTTTATCGTACGCTTCTGACATATCTGGGAAGCGAGTCCCGAATTCACTCGCATTCTTCCCGATAAGTGGGCTTGTCCCGAAGAAGTTGATGTGATCCGTGATGATCATCAAATCACCAGGGTTGAACGACTCGTTACACGCGCCCGCTGCATTCGTGACGATGAGTGTTTCGACACCAATCAATTTGAGGACACGAACAGGGAATGTCACCTGTTCCATCGAGTATCCTTCATAGAAGTGGAACCGTCCTTGCATCGCGACGACGCGTTTTCCTTCAAGTTCCCCGAACACGAGTTGTCCTGCATGTCCTTCGACGGTTGATACTGGGAAGTGTGGAATCTCCTCATAAGGGATTGCAACCGGATTCTCAATTTCGTCCGCGAGGACCCCAAGACCTGACCCGAGAATAAGTCCGATTTCTGGTGTATCGCCCATACGCTCCTGCAAAAACGCTTTTGTTTCGTTCCAATTTACCATGAATATTGCCTCCTCAAATTTCGTTTAAGAAACTCTTTCCGTTTGATGGTGCCGCAACGTCAAAGTTGTCAGCTACTGTCGCACCGATATCTGCGAACGTACCTCGAATACCTAGATCAACTGCTTTCGCTCCAGTGTGATGCACGATGAGCGGTACGAATTCACGCGTGTGGTCTGTCCCAGCATGTACTGGGTCATTCCCGTGGTCCGCCGTGATGATGAGCAAGTCGTCTTCACGGAGACGTTCCATCACTTCAGGTAAACGGGCATCATATTCTTCAAGCGCGACGGCGTAGCCTTCTGGATCGCGACGATGACCGAACAATGCGTCAAAGTCGACCAAGTTCAAGAAGCAAAGCCCTTCGAAATCTTCTTCGAGTGATTCGACCAACTTGTCCATCCCGTCCATATTCGATTTCGTACGGACCGCTTTCGTCACACCTTCACCGTCGTAGATATCACTGATTTTCCCGAGAGCAATGACATCTTTCCCAGCCTCTTCGAGCGTATTCATGACTGTCTTACCGAAAGGTTTGAGTGCGTAGTCATGACGATTTGCCGTACGTACCCATGCACCCGGTGTGCCGATGAACGGACGGGCGATAATGCGACCGAGCATATACGGGTCTTCACGTGTAATCTCACGCGCGTATTCACAGATTCGGTACAACTCGTCGATTGGCACAATCTCTTCGTGCGCGGCGATCTGTAGAACCGAGTCTGCAGATGTATAAACGATGAGCGCGCCTGTCTCGACATGTTCTTCACCGAGCTCATCTAGAATGGCCGTACCTGATGCCGGCTTGTTTCCGATGATTTTACGGCCACTGAACTCTTCTAGACGATGAATCAAATCGTCCGGGAACTCTTCAAAGACACGGAACGGCGTCTCGATATGAAGACCCATGATTTCCCAGTGTCCTGTCATCGTATCTTTACCAGCCGAGATTTCTTCCATGCGACCATACGCGCTTGGCGTTTCCGACACGTCGATTCCTTGAATCGGTTTAATGTTCGCGAGTCCGAGTTTTCCCATATTTGGCATGTTCAATCCGTTATGTTCACGAGCGATATGTCCGAGCGTATCGGCCCCTTTGTCACCGAACTGTTCAGCATCCGGTGCTTCACCGATACCGACCGAGTCCATGACCACTAAAAAAATACGTTTAAACTTCTTCACAAAAAATTCCTCCTTTTCAATGTCTAGGCGCGAGGGTGATGCTTGCGATACACATCATGTAGCCGCGACTTATTGACGTGTGTATACACTTGCGTCGTCGCTAAATCCGCATGACCGAGCATTTGTTGAATGGCACGTAAGTCAGCGCCGTTCTCGAGCAAGTGTGTCGCAAAGGAATGACGGAGAACGTGAGGTGTGATCTCCTTATCAATTCCTGCAAGCTTGGCACGTCGTTTGATCATCTTCCAAAATCCTTGACGACTGAGCCGTCCACCTCTGCCGTTTAAAAAGAGCGCTTCGGTCTCTCTGCCGCCGAGTCCGTTTCGAGCTTGTTGAATATATCGCTCAACAAACCCTTGCGCGACCGACGAAACCGGAATGATTCGAGCGCGCTCGCCTTTCCCTTCACATTGTAGATACCCCAATTCGAACTGCAAATCATCCAAATCAAGACCTAAAAGTTCACTGACCCGCATTCCGGTCCCGTAAAGCAACTCGAGCATCGCACGGTCCCGAAGTGAGAGCGGGTCGGATGTCGGGACGCTATCTAAGAGACGTTCGACTTCCGCTTGCGACCAAGTATCCGGAAGTTGCTTTTCTGCTTTCGGCGTCTCTAGATACAGAGATGGATCGGTTGTCGTGACCCCGGTCATTTTTAGATGATGATGGAACATCCGGATTGAACTGACAGCTCGTCTCAAAGAGGACGAAGCACGTCCCGCCTGTGACAGTTCTTCGATATGCTTAACGATATGAGAACGTGTCACGTCGTTCCAATCTTTCACCCCCAGCTGGTTTAAGGTTGATGCGTACTGCGTCAAGTCGCTCGCATACGCCTGTCTTGTGTTAGCGGACATCCGCTTTTCAACCGTCATGTACTGAAGAAATGACTCGATATGCGAACGCATCATACCCTCCTCCTTCCTCGTTTCACCTGAATACGCTTACAGCATATCACTTATGTAAACCGTTGTGAAGATGTCTGACCTCATTTTTTATTCACTTTTTTGTGACAAGATTAAGTGAGCCTTTTCTTTAAAAGAACATTAGAAAAAACCATCCTTATAGAAAGAATGGTTTAAAGTAATCGTTATCCGTTAATTACTGCTTTATGACCTTCGAGCGTGACGCCTTTTGCTTGGCACACTTTACAGATGCCGTGAAACGTCAAGCGATGGTCTTTAATCAAAAATTCATATTTGCTCTCGACTTTTTTCTCAACATCGACGAGCAAGTCTTCCATGATTTCCTCAACCGATCCGCATTCGACACAGACGAGATGGTGGTGCGAATGATTCGCCCCTTCAGGACGCAAATCAAAGCGTGCAACCCCGTCACCGAAGTTGACTTTATCGACAACACCGAGTTCAGTCAATAACTCAAGTGTGCGATACACCGTTGCGAGTCCGATTTCTGGTGCGATGCTCTTGACGAGCATAAAGACGTTCTCGGCACTCAAATGGTCACTCTCATTCTCAAGTAAGATGCGAACCGTTGATTCACGTTGCGGTGTCAATTTATATCCTTTGGCGCTCAATTGCTGTTTAATTCGTTCAATTCGCGTTTCCATAAGGCGCCCCCTCTTTACATAGTTCACTACACAAAGCATACCGAAGTTTTAATCAATTTTCAATTTAAAATCATTACTATGTAAGTTTACCATATAAAATTTCAGATTAGAATTATTTTAATCTAGACAATTGCCACCATTGTATCGCCATGATTGTCTTCGCATCGGTGATGACACCTCTGTCTAACAAATCAACCGCCTCTTCAAAAGAATATCGTTTCACGTTTAAAAACTCATCCTCGTCAAGATTCATTTCACCCGCTGATAATCCTTTCGCGACAAACACATCGACTCGTTCACTGCAAAAACCTGGGGCTCCGTAGAAAGAGAAAATCTTTTCGAGCGACTCCGCCGTATATCCGGTCTCTTCAGCTAACTCACGTTCGGCACTCGATACCGGTTCTTCCCCTTTTTCAAGTTTGCCTGCTGGGATTTCAAGCGACATCGATTCAAACGCTTTTCGATACTGCTCTACCATGACAATTTTGTCCGATTCATCGATGACGAGCACGGCAACAGCACCATTGTGATAGACGAGTTCTCGCACAGACGTGTTTCCATTCGGAAGGGAGACGACATGCTTTTCCACATCGAAAATCTTACCTTCGTAGATGACTTCCCGCTCAATCGTTTTTTCTTCCATATGATTACTCCTCACTTTTCGATATACTCTGATTATGAGTCAAACCAACATTTCGAACAAGGAGGAATCCATATGAGTGAACTCGGACTCGGAACGATGACGATTTTGAAACATGGGGAGATTGAGGCGAAGAAGATCCTGGAGATGGCCATTCAATCAGGGATTCGTCATATTGATACAGCAGATGTCTATGCACGACAAGCTGTCGAGCGCGTAATCGGGGAAACGTTAGGTCAGGAACGAAAACAACTCTTTTTAGCGAGTAAAGGTGGAAACGAACTGACTGAAGACGGGATGCGTTGGAATCCTAATCCGTCGTACTTAGAGGAAGCGTTACACGGATCGCTCGAACGATTACAAACCGATTATCTTGATTTATATTATATTCACGGCGGTACGCTCGAGGACGACCTCGATGCAACGATTGAATGGGCGCAAAAACAGAAGCGTGATGGTCTCATCCGACAAATCGGACTCTCATCGATTCGACCGAACGTCATCAAACATTGGGTCGCTTCCGGAGCTCTCGATGTGCTCATGACGCCGTATTCCCTTCTTGATCGACGACCAGAGACGCTTGAATTGTCGATTCCGATCGTAGGTCGTGGTGTTCTTGCCAAAGGATTACTAACGGATGAATGGGAGACACGACTCGGGGATAAAGGATTTGAGGCATGGCGAAAAGAGGAACTTGCCAGTGAATTGGCGATGATGCCTAATCCGATTCAGGCGTATGCACTCGAAGCCGCTAAGCGTTTCTGTGACATCGTCTTACCGGGCGCCTCTTCAGTGAAGCAATTGAACGAGACAATTCGCGCGTTCGAGACTGAAATCGATGAAGATGCGCTTGACCGCCTACTCGCCCGTCTGCCGATTCATCCTTATACAAAACACGTGACCTGAACTGTTTCAGGTCACGTGTTTTTCATTGCGCGCTTTAATCTGTTCGATTGCCCAGTCTGCCCATCCGGCATAGTTTTCCATCATCCGAATCGCATATTCACTCGTCAATAAATAGCCGAGCGTATCTTCATCTGATTGATGTTCTTCTTGAAACATCCGAATTTGTTGGGCAACTTGTTCGTGATGGGCTTTTGTCTCTTCGATATATCGGACCGCTTCTTCGACCGGAAGCAATTGAAGCAAACTGACTCGCAATAGGTTCTCATCTTTCATTTTTGGTTGAAACGTTGTCGGTTGACGCAGCCAGTTGATCAACTCCTCACGTCCTTGATCCGTGATCGAGTAGATTTTCTTATCTGGCAACTCCTGTTGCGAAATATGCTCCGCTGAGACAAGGTCATCTTCTTCCATCTTTAACAGTTCCCGATAAATCTGTGTATGGTGTGCGTTCCAAAAATGAATCATCTGCGCCTTGAACGTTGCGTTCAGGGCATACCCGGTCGCAGGCTGATGGGTCAATAACCCGAGCAATGCGTGACGTAACGCCATATCCATCACCTTTTCCTTATCATGCTATTTTTATAAGTGTATCACATTCTTCTATGGATTCGAGAATGCCAATCTGTTGACGACTCGTTTAAAACCCGACAAAATAGATAGAAGAAAGGAGAGTTGTCTATGCAACCGATTCATTCATCACAACAATTTGACGAAGCCACAAAAGATCATGGAATGGTAGTCTTCACCACGTCATGGTGCCCGGACTGCAAACGTCTCGACATGTATGTCGACGAGCTCGTCAAAGACTATCCACAGTTTAACTGGCATGTCGTCGACCGCGACGAACTACCAGAATTATCTGATGCTCAAGAAGTTCGCGGCATCCCTTCACTTCTCTATTATAAAGACGGGGTAAAACAAGAACACCTCCACTCGGCAAACGCCAAGACGGAGATGCAAATTCGTTCATTCCTCGATACGATTCAAGCATAACCTGATTCCTGCAGACCTATCGGCTGCAGGATTTTTTTGTACACGCTTATGTCATCCTCGTCTATACTGTAAGAAATAACCAAACAGGAAAGGAGAATGATCATGATTCGAACTCGCCTTTTTACCGCACTTTGTTTCACTATCTTCATGTTAGTCGGCTGTACACAATCATCCACCTCATCAGCTATACCACCGGATGATGAGAAAGTCATCATAAATCATGCAATTGAATATCTAAACAATATGGATTGGCTACCAACCGACGAAGATGGCAAACAGGCCACGATTCAATCCATCACAGTCGACAATCGTTTTGAATTAATTGATTCACGCTTTGAAGGGTCAAGGGCCTGGCTCGTCACGTTTCCTTCTGATTCACAGCGCACGGTCGAGACTCCACAAGTGCTCGTTGAATCAGAATCGAATGAAGTGATTGGCTATTTGCCGAGCGAATGAAGATTTAGACATCCGACTACTTGTAGTGCCGAACATATCGCGAGTCAATGAAACGCTTCACGTAATACGGAAGTCGTCCATGCCACGTGAACTGTCCAAATGTCAGCAAGGCACGACCTGGTGTCGTCAATAGTATATTCATCGATTGACGTCTTCGAAATGGTTGACTCGTCTCACCGAGTAACCGCTTGGCAACAAAGCGCCCCGATTTGACAGCATCGACGCCTCCATTTAAGCAGGATGCCATATCTCCTGTTATATATATATTTGTAAACTGATGATGACGTAAATATTCATCCGTGTCTATAAAATTGTCAGGTTTTGCAAGCCCGGATTCAGCCCACCATTCAACCGGGACGACGCCAGTCGCATCTAACAAGAATCCTTCTGATGCGTCATCTTGAAGCTGTCGTTTTACGACCATGATGCCTGACTTCACTAAAAGACGTTCGATTTGTTTTTGGGTGTGAGCCGGCGCCTCTGGCAAGATCCGTTTTGCATAGAGCGTCACATTTTTCGTCCGAGCGCATGTAAACGCCAATTCTACCCCGGCTTTGCCTCCTCCAGCGATTGTCACTTCCGAACTCGAATCAATGCGCTCTAGGAGAGCTTGCGTCATCGGTTTGAGAGGTGTCCCAATCCCTCTGCTTTTTGCACCCGTCGCCAGCACTAGTTGATCGTAGTGAATCGCCCCTTTTTCCGTTTGTACGGTCTGCTGATGAGGGTCAATCGAGATAACCCGTTCTGCGACCGGTTCAAGTCGAGGCAATTTGACTGTCGCGGAGTTCATGAATCCAGCAATCACTTGTGGGAAGGCACCTGTATACACCGTCTGTCGCCCTCCAATATAGCGAACATCATAATGTTCACGAATCTCATCAAGACGGTCCAAAATTTCAAGCTGTCCGTGACCGAGTCCTGCCAACACCAATACTGGTTTCATCGCAAAATTCTCCGCGCCTCGATGAATCGTTGCGTGATCGTCATCACTTCAAGTACTAAAAAGATAAGCGCAATCACACCGACCCAGTTTGGGAAGAGAATCATCAACGTGAACAAGATGAAGCATTCCGTTCGTTCAATAATTCCAGGCTGATAATAAAATGTCTTCTCTGATCGCCTTGAACTACTTGCACCAACAGCTAAAAATAGCGTCATCGCAATGACAAATGATCCAATCAATATGAGAAAGATTGGCATGTATTCCGGATAGCGAAGTGCGAGGGCAATCACGACCGATAATTCGACGAACCGGTCTAAGACGAGGTCGAGCACCGTTCCAAAACCAGTCGTTTTGGATTTTCGTGCCATCGTTCCATCCAAGACATCAAACAAACCAGATAGCCACAATAAGATAACGGCCGTCCAGTGCATGTCATTATAAATAAAGATTCCTGTCGAAACCCCTATGATTCCGCCTAAAATGGTTACTTCATTCGGTGTAAAGTTCCATTTGAGCAGTCGATTTGCCCCCCGTTCAATGACAGGTTGGACGTAACGACTCCCGTACGTATCAAGCATGGTATTCCTCCTTTCGTTTGATTCGATATGTCATTCCGATTTGAAACCATTCATGCGTCGGTAACATGACCGACCTCCCATCCTCGAAATGATATTCTCCAAAGCACTGACCGAACCGATAAATTTTCTTCATCAATTGCACCGATTCACCAATCGTTTCGGATATTTCCACCTCGGACAATGGTCGAAGTTTGCCATCGAGCATGACAAAGTCTCCGAATCCAGGTGCGGAGTCATATAACTCCTCTGCGGTCCCTGTCTGCGTCACCTTGCCAGCTTCAAGCAGTGTCACTCGATCTGCCATGAGCATCGCCTCTTCTCGGTCATGGGTGACCAATACTGCCGTGAGGCCGAGCTCTTTGACTAAGTCACGGATGAAACGTTGCAAATCAAGTTTTAGCTTCGGGTCAAGGTTTGTGAACGGTTCATCCAACAACAGAAGTTCCGGTTCTGCTGCTAGAGCCCGGGCAAGGCTAACACGTTGCTGTTCGCCACCCGATAGTTCGTGTATTTCAGCATCGTACCGGTCAGTGAGGCGAACGACTTGTAACCAATGTTCTGCTTGTTTACGTGAACGCCCACGTGTCGCGAGTGTGACGTTCTCCCCTACCGTCAGATGTGGAAACAACAATGCAGTCTGCGATAGCATCGTCACGCGACGTTTATGGGCAGGAATGTTGTGTAAGGATCGATGATTCCACCACACATCACCTCCATCAGCCGTCTCGAGACCTGCGATGATTCGGAGAATTGTTGATTTCCCTGAGCCGCTCACCCCGACGATTGCATGAATGTCATGAGGTGCGACTTTAAAATCAACACCGTCCAGTATTTGTCTTGATCCAAATTGTTTACGTAAATCGTGTACATTCAAACTCATTGCAAACGTCCTTTCAGCATACGCACCATCCATCGATTCCATCCGGAAAGCAAGAAATAGATGACTACGGGGAATAAAATGAGCATCCATGTGTTCGAGAGCGCGAGACTCCTATTGTTTCCCGCATAAGATTGATACAATTCTGTCGTCACCGTCGGGATCAATCCTGCACCGATCAGCTGAATGAGTGCGAATTGACTGAGTAAAATGACGGTCGTGAATAACGCGATGGTCCGCATCATTCTCGAGAAGAGCGGATATAGCACATAGACGACTCGTCGACTCATCGGCAATAGTCGTGCCTGTTCTAAAAGTGGACGACCGATGACCGCCATTCCGTTATAAGCGAGACGGATTGAATATGGAATCGTCACGACGAGCAAGGCAAGTATGACTCCGACATACGTCCCGATTAGCCCAACTTCCGCTAAAATCAGGTAAAGCCCAAACAGTGTGGCAAGCATCGGAATGAACAACGGTAAAAACACAAGCCATTCTATGACACTTTTCCATCTCGATTCTGTCCATAAGAGCCACCAGGCAAATGTCGTCGCGAGCCACACATTGATTCCGGATAGAATAATGGTTAATCCAACCGTATGAACAATGGACTCAACATTCCCGATTTCCATTGACGGAGCGACTAAAAATAAACTGACGAACGGGAATAACGCAATAAGTAAGATGAATCCTTGACGAATCATCGCCTCACCCCCCGTTCAATCCGTCGACGAACAGATGCGGTCATCACGTAAGAAACGAATACACCGAATCCGACAAGACATGTCCAAATAAGGGCGACAGCATACGGTTCTGTCGCCTCCAAATAGAGTCCCGTAGAGAGTCGTTCGTAAGCGAGGACACCGATTAGTTTTGGATAGGTCACACCGAGCAGTGCCGGAACCTCATACGCAAATGAAATAAAAGCGATTAAGATCCAGGTCGAGTCGAGCAACGGTTTAATCAAGAACGGGAACTCTGCATGTTTGAATTGTGCAAAGGGAGAAAGTTGTAGCGTTTTCGCCGTTTCTACGTAACTGCGATTCAATTGTTCATACGTCCCGAGCATCATTAAAAAGACGAACGGCGTCTCCTTCCATATGTATGTCAGGATGACCGTCACATAATCTCGCTCGTTCGCCTCAATCCCACCAAAACCATTGGACCCACTAAATAATAGCCAAAACAAATACGCCGCTGCGATGTGAGGGACGAACATTGGGATTTTCAAGACAGTCGATGTGAATCGCCATCTTTTTTTTACAACCGTCCGTGCAACCCACGTTCCGAAGAAGAGTGATAGGATGGTTGACACACTGACGACATAAAGCGTTGCGAACAAACTATCTCGCCACGTTTCGTCTGTCAACAGTGCGCCCCAATCCGTCCCTTGCGCCTCCATTCCTAGAAAAAGGAGGGCAGCGAGAGGCAAAAAAGATACGAGAATCGTTAACGCGACACTACTTCGCAACACGCGGCCACTCCTCGCGTACGACATCAATGATGTTCGGTCCGTAATCTGGAATCGACCGTTCGAGTAACTGTTCCGGATTCGGATACGTCACGCCGTCTCCTAGCTCTTCGAAGGCTTGTTGGTCGTTTGCGTCAAGTTTTGTCAAATCGAGTGACGTCCCATCTCCCCAATAATCAGGACCTTGTTTCACGAGCTGAGCTTCTGGCGACAACAGTTCTTGAATGAGAACGAGCGCCCCATCTGGATTTGGTGAATTGAAGGGGATCGCCAAAAAGTGCGTCGAGGCAATCGAGTGATCTAAGAGAAGTGCATGTGTCTCTTTCGGGAAAATGCCTTCCATCACTTCCGCTTCTGCTCGACGTTCATTGAAGCCCATCGTCATCCAAACTTCCCCTGATGCATAGAGTTGATCGAGTTGTTCAAGCGTCTTCGGATACGTCTGTCCTTCTTTCCATAAATTCGGGGACCATGCTTTCAAATCATCCCAGAACGACTCTTCAACGGTCGCATTATTGTTCAATTCGTCACCGTAGCGCTCATATAAAAGATGACGGACAAAAGCATTTCCAGTGAAATCTGTGACTTCAGGATACGTGAAACGACCTGGGTTGTCTTCGGTCCAGCGACGTAATTGCTCAAACGATTCTGGAGGATTGTCTACTTTCGCTGCATCGTAATGCAAGATAAACTGTACATTTCCCCAAGCGAGTTCCAAGTCATCTGTCGGTGTACCGGCATCTGATTGTTGAGCCGTTTCATTTAATAACGTGGCATTTGGGACACGCTCCATCAGTCCATCCCGAAGGAGTCCTGCTTCTTTCGCATTTCGGAAATTGTCGCCGTTAATCCAGACGACGTCGATTGTTCCGACTTGTCTGTCCGCTTTTTTGTCGAGCGATAGCTGACGTACGAATTCTGCCGTATCCATCGCGACACGATTTAATTCGACATCGTAAGATTCCTCAAGCCGGGGTGCCACGTAGTCATCAATATAGCTGTTAATTCCCTCGTCCCCACCCCACATATATAAGTTGACGGTCGACCCGTTCGCTGACTCAGCCGCAGCTTCGAATGAGTCCGAAAACTCAACCGCCTCTTCATTCCCACATGCTGCAACGAAAGTGAGCATAAACGTTGCGAGCAATACTCTCCATTTCTTCATCGTTCTCCCCCTTTTTTACTTTTTCTCAAATCCCCGTTTTGCGAGCATTTCGAACATATTTGGGCAGATTGCATACACATTCGCACCGATATTCATCCACCACGGTGCATTTATTTCGCGTTTACGCGTCAAACTCCCTCTGACAATCGCATCGGCCAATCGTTTCGGATCGAGCATGATTCCCTTAACGCTTTGGGCATATGTACCACTCTTGTCGGCTCGATCAAAGAACGGGGTGGCAATCGGTCCCGGATTGACAGTCATGACATGGACCCCATGCGGCTTCAACTCGAGTCGTAGGGCGTTAGAGAACTGTAGAAGTGCCGCCTTCGACCCTGCGTAAACGGCTGATTTCGGTGTCGGAACTTTCGCAGCTTGCGAACAAATGTTGATGATGACACCTCCACGTCCTAACACTCTGGCAGCGTTTCTCGACAACAACATCGGAGCGACGGCATTCACATGCATCGTCTCTTCCATCACATCAGTCGATTGATCGGTCACGAAATCAAATTCAGCCATTCCTGCATTATTGACCCAAACGTCAAACTTCCCAAATCGCTCGATCACATCATCGACAAGAGCATCCGCCTTCGTGACGTCCGCGCATATCCATTCTCCCTCACATGTGGTCGCAATGGTTTTCAAACGTTCTTCATTTCTTCCAATCAATAACACGCTATATCCTTTTTCATAAAAAGAATGCGCCAATGCGGCACCGAGTCCGCTTGACGCACCTGTAATGACTACCCGTTTCATGACATCGCTTCTTTCTTTGTATAAATCCATTTTTGGTCATCTCGGCGTCTCTCGATGTCGCCACGCTCTTCGAGTAAACTGAGTCGTGCGAACACCTCGCTAAAGACGAGTGGCATACCACTTCGCATCTTTCTCCCATATAATTTCATCGACCAATCAAAGACACTGAGTCCATCTTCCCATTCAGCGAGCAATTGTTCACTGCGTTCATACCGTTGTCGGATCCGGTTCTCAATCAAATCGTTCGGATGATGAATCGGTTCACCATGTCCACTGACGACAAGTTTCAAATCGATTCCACGCAACTTTTTAAGTGAATCGATGTAGAGAATAACCGGTGAGGCAAACCCTTCATCCTCATACGGTTGTTCAATGAGTGGATTTGGTTCGACCTTATCAATCAAGTGATCTCCCGCAATCAAAACGCTTCCAGGACCGATCAATCCGAGCTGGTCACTCGCATGTCCCGGCAAATGAATCGTTTGCCACGCCCCGTCCGGTGTCACAGCTTGTCCGTCACTAAACGTCATGGTGACGGTCGTCGGCCCAATCCAACGTAATGCTTCCCGATAGTCTGGCAATTTTTCCACGAGTGGCGCCGGTGCTCCAAATGAGAGCGCCAATTCATGTAAAAAGTGGTTGCCCCTTTTTAGAAAATTCGGGGTTTGTTCTAAGTATCGAACGAGCTTCTCGTGCCCATACACCGGAATCGAGGCATCACGAAGTCGCCACGCCTGCCCCGCATGGTCGGCATGATGATGCGTCAAAAATAAAAAGTCGATGTCAGACAACGATAGTTCAAGCTCTTCAAGTTGCCGATTCAATGAAGTCCACGCTTCTTCCGTATCTGGTCCACAGTCGACCATAAAAAAGCGATTCTTATGTTCAACGATATATACGTTCACGTTTCCAACTTCGAACGGTGTCGGAATATCGAGTCTTGCCAGTTGGCTTGAAATCCAGTCCGCCACGTCATCACCACCCCTTCTTCCTGTCTTTCTCCATTATACCCGTCTGAAAGATGCGTTTTCAATCAAACAAAAAAGAGGGGGACATCTCCCCCTCACGAATGGTGAATATTATAAGTTGATAACCGTCACTTTATCGCGTGTCATCGTCTCGAGGCTACGCCCGATTCCTTGAACGCCAAGTCCCGATTGTTTCACGCCGATGAATGGGAAGTGGTCTGGACCACGTTCCGTACGTCCGTTCACTTGGACCGTACCGACTTCTAGCTTGTCAGCGACTGTAAAGGCGCTATTCACATTTTGAGTGAAGACACTCGCTTGAAGACCGAACTCAGATTCGTTCGTGAGTTCAATCATCTCTTCGAGTGACTTCACGCGGATGACAGGAAGGACTGGTCCGAACGGCTCTTCCCATGCGACACGCATGTCTGTCGTCACATGATCGAGTAATGTCGGATAAATAAGGTTTCCTTCACGCTCATTTCCATGAACGACCGTCGCCTTTTTGTTGACCGCATCGTCAATCAAACCTTGAACGTAATCTGTCGTTTTCGCATCGACTAAAGGAACGATGAAGCTGTTCTCTTCAGGTGAACCGACCGAGAGTTTCGCGACGCGTTCTTTCAACATGCCAACGAGCTCATCCGCTTGGTCTTCGAGGACGAAGACACGTTTGATGGCTGTACAACGTTGACCTGAGTATGAGAATGCACCGCTGACAATTTGATCTGCCGCAAGTGTCAAATCTGCATCCTCAAGGACGAGAGCCGGGTCTTTCCCACCGAGTTCGAGCACGACCGGTACCATCGACGCTTGTTGTGACAAATGTTGACCTGTACCTGTTCCACCTGTGAATGTGATCATGTCGATTCCTGGGTGAGACGTCAAGTAATCTCCGATGACCGAACCGCGTCCTGTCACGAGATTCAAGAGACCTTTTGGAAGTCCTGCGTCATGAAGGGCTTCGACCATCTTGATTCCGCTGATTGCACCTTGAGTCGCAGGTTTGAAAACGACCGCATTCCCCGTGACGAGAGCTGGCGCAATTTTTGCTGCTGCCAAGTTGACCGGGTAGTTGAACGGTGAAATCGCGAGCACGACACCAAGCGCTTCTTTCTTGATGATGGCCATCTTGTTTTTCGAACCACCAGGGAACGAATCACCTTGCATGAATCCACCATTGAAACGAATGCCTTCTTCCGCTGTGTAACGGATGATTTCAGCTGTGCGAACGACTTCTTTTTTCGCGTCGTTCAAGTTTTTCCCGACTTCTTGCATGATGATTTGACCGATCTCATCAACGCGTTCTTCGAGTTTCTCTGCCCATGCATACAACAATTCAGCGCGCTTGTTGACCGGAAGCGTCGCCCATTCTTGTTGTGCACGTTTTGCGCCATGGATGGCTGCATCGACTTCGTCGCGTGACATCGCCTGAACGCGACCTACGACTTCGTCTTTATATGGTGAAACGAGTTCAATCGTTTCCTGACTTGATGATTCCTGCCATTGACCATTCAATAAATATGGATATGTGTTCATACTCATCATCTCTATCTGCCTCCTGAGTAAGCTGTAATATCTCGTTGCCAACCCCATTGTATGCAGATTTTTTTGCATTGGACAACTATAACGATTCAGTTTATAAGATGTAAACGGTTACTATGAAACTTTTTGTGAATTCTGACGAGAGTTCGACAATTTTTCACTATAGATTTGATGATCTGAGACCGATAGTAAAGGAGAGAGTACGTGAAATAGGAGGGACAACCATTGAGCACTGATCATAATATTTTACTTGAGGCTGGAACGAACGAACTTGAAATCGTCATCTTCCAAGCTGGACCGTTCTTATTCGGTATCAACGTCATGAAAGTACGTGAAATCATCACGATGCTTCCATTGACACCTCTTCCGGGTACACCAGAGGCAATTATGGGACTGATCGAATTACGGGGCGAGGTCATGACCGTCATCGACCTTCCAATGGTCATCAATCACCCACGTGAGGTCGGAAGTGACGATCGATTGATTGTCTGTGAGTTTAACGGGGAAAAATCAGTTCTTCGTGTCGACCAAGTGACGGAGATCAAACGCATCTCGTGGGAGCAGATTGATACGCCTTCCGATCTTGCACGCGGCGTCCAAGGCATCACGAATGGTGTCGTCAAAACAGGTGACCAAATGATCATCTTACTTGATTATGAACGAATCGCACTCGAACTTTCTCGTAAAGACATCATGGCCCGCGAATCAGTCAAACGCCTCGGGGCTCGCGAACGTTCGAATAAAAACATTTGGATTGCTGAAGATTCGGAAATGCTCCGAACGCTCATCCTCGATACGTTAGATGATGCCGGGTATTTCAATACGACCGTCTTCAACAACGGGAAAGAAGCACTCGATGCGTTTGAACAAGATGGTGTAGAGTGCGACCTTCTCATCACGGACATCGAGATGCCACAGATGGATGGACTCCATTTAACGAAGCGTCTCCGGGAGATGGACCGTTACGCGTCCCTTCCAATCATTATCTTCTCGTCGCTCATCTCAGACGACTTGAAGCATAAAGGCGAGGCCGTCGGTGCGAATGCTCAAATCACAAAACCAGAAATCGGGATTTTGATTGCGACGCTCGACGAATTTGTAGGGTAACAAAAAAAGTTTGCGACTTCACGGTCGCAAACTTTTTTATGTCAACTGCTCAAAATGATTATTCCATTCGACTAAAAAGCGCTGACTATGCGACTCGATTGTCGCAAGCGTTTCATGTGCACCTTCAAGATGTGCATTCTCGCCTGCCAGTTCAAGGTCATGAAAAAGAAGCGCGGTCTGTTCCAAGCCGACCGAATAAGAGGCCCCTTTTAATAAATGGGCGAGTTGTTCGACACGTGAATAGTCGTTCGACTCGACAGCTGCGTGCAATTCAGGGTATTTTTCTTCGAACTGCTTAATATATGTGGTTGCAATTTTATTCAAAAATTCCATGTTTCCATTTGCGATTTGGTGGAGCTCCGCTAATTTATCTTCATTGAACAGAGCGTCTTCGGGCATTCTTGTCAATATAACCCCTCCTCAATAAACGATCATCCGATCGTTCCCTTTCACTGTAACATGTTTTCTAGAGAAAACAAAAAATCTCCTGCTTTGGATTGCACTCTTCATTTTCGCTACCTATAATAAGATTGAGTTAAGGTAGGAGGAAGATGCATGCTGACGATTTACCGTACTGACGCATCAGGCCATGTGGATGAAATCGAAGACTTTGATAAAGGAAGCTGGATTCAACTCGTGAATCCGACAAAAGATGAGGCCGATCAAGTCATCGAGGCGTCCGGCATTCCAGAAGACTTTGTATATGACCCACTTGATATCGAAGAAAAACCGCGTTTTGAAAAAGATGATGAGGGACTTCTCATGATCATTGACGTCCCGTACGTGGAGGAAGATGATACGGGGCGAACTTATAATACAATCCCGCTCGGTATCATCGTGACTGGACGACATTTTATCACCGTCTGTTCACGTGAGCTTGACGTCTTGAACTTGTTCGCAAACGGCAAAGCACGACTGTTCCGGACGAATTATCGAAGTCGTTTCGTCTTTCAGATTTTACATCGGGTGAGTATGACGTACTTACGTTTCTTGCGACAAATCGACCGAAGAATGGATGAGCTTGAACAGGAACTACAACGTTCGATGCGAAATCAAGAGATCTTTCAATTGATGAACCTGCAAAAATCCCTCGTCTACTTCATGACCTCTTTGAAAGCGAATGATAGTGTCTTAGACCGAATCGTCAAGACACCAAGTTTGGAGAAACATGAAGAGGACGAAGAACTATTAGAAGATGTGTTCGTCGAACACCGCCAGGCCATGGAAATGGCGTCAATTTATAATGATATCATCAGCATTAAGATGGAAGCATTCGGATCAATCATTTCGAACAACGTCAACTTCGTCATGAAGTTCTTAGCGTCGATTACGATTGTACTCAGTATTCCAACGATGATTTCTGGAATCTTTGGGATGAACGTCCAAGTTCCATGGGAAGGACAGCCGTTCGGATTCATCATGGCGATTACTATGATGATTGGATTTTCTGGTCTTGCCTTTTATATCCTATGGCGAAAACGATATTTCTAACGGGCAAAAGTATAAGACAAGATTTGTTCACTTCAAATTTTCAATAAAAAGACAAACTGCTCACCGAAAATCGATGACCAGTTTGTCTTTTTATTCACAGAAAATCTTCTCACAAGTATGTTTTATCACAAATCAGTTCTTCATACTTTATTTCGAGAGATAAGTAATCATTATTTATGGAAACAGATTTTCGTCTTCGATATATGCTAAAAATAAATCTTGTAAATCACCCTCAGAATCAATAGAATCCAGTAATAAAGTGGGTTCTACTTCAGCGTCTACAAGTCCTGAACTTCCATCAATAATTCCAAACACATGCGAAATGGTATCAATCATCGTTTGTTTCATCATTAACATCAAAACTTCTTTTTGTTCACTGTTTAGTCTATTGTAGAATTCATCTTGTTTTTTCCAATAAACATCCATTTCTGAATTGTTTAATTTTGTGTGATCTAGCCTTTCTTCATACATTTCTTTATATGATGCTAAGTTGCCTTCAATGATCGTTCTATAGATTGCCTTTATAAATACTTCATTCTGACTACTCATTCTTTCGCCCCATCTCCTTTTGATTTGATTATTGGATTAACAATCATCTGGTCTGAGTAACTACTACTTAACAAACATACTAAAAAAACCTGACGCATCATACGTCAGGCTCTTTGTTATGTGATCTTGACCGTGACGAGACAAAGGTCATCCTCAATTTCAATTTTCGGGACGAGTTGCTCTGCAACGTGACGACTATAGTCGAGACCGTACGTGGAGACGTCCTTCTCAAGCCAGCGAATCCCATCGTCAATATCTTTGCTATAACATTCCATGAGTCCATCCGTGTACATGTGAAGTGTCATACCCGGAGCAATATCAACTTCTTTAGACTCATAATTTGGCTCTTCGAACATGCCAACAGGTACTCCCGTCGTCTCAAGACGACAATTGCCTTCTTCTGACGTCACAATGACTGGAGGATGCCCTGCATTCACATACTCAATTCGACGCTTCGTTGTATCGATATAGCAATACACCGCTGTAAAGTAACTGTGCATATCGTCACCCGAGAATAAGAACGTCATTTGACGATTCAACTCGGTCATCACGTCCACCGGATACTGAACATTTCCAACAAGTCCCGGAAGAATCGAGCGAATACCCATCGTAATGAGTGCCGAAGAGACCCCATGACCCATGACATCAAAGATGATGACACCATACCGGTCCGGTGCGACCTGGAACCACGCATACATATCCCCCGCTAATTTTTTTGATGGAAGATAGAGAGCGCGCACGTCAATCTCTTCATTACTGATTGGTGGCGTGAGCGCACTTTGTTGGATTTTTTGCGCAAGATCCAAATCGTATTGGAGACGGGCCTCATAGATTTTCCGTTCATCGACGGCCGCTTTATAGCGAAGAGCAGAGCGGATACGTGCGAGCAACTCCGTCACCTTGATCGGTTTCGTCGTATAGTCTGACGCTCCTGCATCTAGTCCCTCAGCAATCTGCTTTTCATCTGTACGACCCGACACCATGATGACTGGCATTTCTTCGTAATCAGCCATCTGTCGAATTCGTTTACATGTCTCGATTCCAGAAATCCCGGGCATCTCGACATCCAACAGGACGAGATCATACAGCGATGCGGCTTGTGGGGCCATCAATAAATCGAGCGCTTCTTCTCCGCTCGAGACCGATATCGTCTCATAGTCGTGCTGGTGAAGCAGTTGCTCGAGAACGAGCGTATTGACCGGTTCGTCGTCCACAATCAAAATCGCCATGACTATCCCTTCCTTCTCTACGTAGTGTTCTACATCGTATTGTACCATATCTTTTCAATGTCACACGAGATTACCGTCTGTTCGTTCCAGTTGAAGAATCGACTCACTATTTGGCATACTGAAGAGAGAAAGTGAGGGGTTCTTATGGCCTGGATATTTGCCGTCAGCGGTTTGATTATTTTACTCGTCCTCATCGCATCCATCGTCGTCATTCAAAAAGGATATGCCTACAAAGATAACAAAGACGACATCGTTCTAGACTATGACGAAATCAATCGTCGCATCGAGTCTGACCAAAAACAAGAAAAGACTGACAAGACAGAAGGGCCGCTTTAATACGCGACCCTTCTTTTATTTGAATTCGAATCGGAGCGTCCCTTTTTCAAGATATAAAGAAGCATTGAACGTCTTCTCGCCTTTTTTGAACGTATGCACGTTCGATTGACCTCCGTTGATCATTTGCTTCAACTCATCTTTCACCAGTCCGACACCAAGTACTTGTTTGGAGACGGTGAAGCGACATCCTTCCCGGTAACCACTACAACCGATAAACTTCGGATGCTCAACGAGGGCTTTGCCACAATTCGGACAGACTCCAAACGAGGGTTTCGGTCGAGTCGCTCCTTTTTTCCCGTAACGCTTCGCCTCAATCGTATAACCTTCCGGGTTTGCTGCCTTGACTCGTGACTTCGCCTCTTCAACCAAATGAATCGACATCTTTTTCGCTTGTTCTATAAATTCAGCGGCAGATGCCGATGCTTGGCCGATTTCGTGAAGGCGTTTCTCCCATTTCGCCGTCATGACAGGCGATGCTAAAATACTGTCTCCGAGCACATCAATCAAGAGACGTCCTTTGTCTGTCGGAACGAGCTCTTTTTTCTGAAGTTGAACATAACCGCGCTTTTTCAATCCATCGATAATGTTAGCGCGTGTCGCCTCGGTGCCAAGACCTTCGACTTCTTTCATGATATGAATCAGCTCTTCGTCATCGAGCTGTTTTCCTGCGACTTTCATCGCCATGATCAGTGAACCTTCCGTATACCGCTTCGGTGGCTCCGTCTGTTTTGACAACACTTCAACTTTTTTCTCTTTTAATTCTTCGCCAATTGCCAACACAGGAAGCTCGACGTCTTTTGATTTCATCTCGACGACTTGACGATAACCTGGACTCACGACGACGGTCCCTTTTGCCCGATATAGGTCGTTTCCATCAATCAAATCAACTGTTGTCTTCTCGAGCTTTGCCGCAGGTGCAAATGCCGCGAGAAAACGTCGGTTGATCAAATCGTACAGCTTTGCCTCATCGCCGCCGAGACGTGTGACGTCACCACAAGCTTCGGTCGGAATGATTGCGTAGTGATCACTGACCTTTTTCGCATTGACGTATCGACGATTTTTTGACGGGTCCTCGGTTAAGACGTCGCGAAGACCCTCATAAGCGGCTGACTTCAGCAATCTCGCCTTCGTCTGAGGGAATAGCGTCGCTTCATCTGGGGTGACAAAGCCAGAATCCGTCCGCGGGTAACTGATCCACCCTTTCGTGTAAAGCTTTTGAGCGATATCGAGCGTCTTTTTCGCCCCGAAACCGAATCGTTTCCCTGCTTCTGCCTGAAGCCCGGATAAACTGAACCAAAATGGAGGTTGCTCCATCTTTTCTTCTTTATCGATTGTTTTGACCGTGGCGGTGCCGGAAGCTCGTTTCACGACCGCGTCTGCTTCCTCACGCGTTTTGAGCTTCGTTGTCTTTCCGAATGTATATTTTGCTTTGAAGGTGCACCGACCTTTTGCAAGTGTCGCCTCGACTTCAAAGTACGGTTCTGGCACGAACTGTTTGATTTCTCGCTCGCGATTGACAATCAAGGCGAGTGTCGGAGTCTGGACACGACCGAGCGAGAACACGTCCTCGATGCCGATTGTTTTCAACAAGGTCGTGTATGCACGGGAAGCGTTCATTCCAACGAGCCAGTCGGCACATGCTCGACTCATCGCCTCATGATAATATGGGACCGTTTGCTCGCCCGGTAACAGTTGAGAGAATCCACGGTCGACCGCTTGTTCCGTCAGACTCGAAATCCATAGTCGTGCTAACGGTTTTTTGTTTCCGGCGAGCCGAAGAATTAATCGAACAATCGCCTCCCCTTCCCGCTCGGCATCCGAAGCGATAATCACATCGGTAATAGAGCGGTCATGTAGCCATTTCTTGATAGCGTAAAACGGCTTTGATTTTCCTTTCGAGATCCGATAATCGAACCGTTCCGGAACAATCGGAAGTGCCTCGTATTTCCAAGATTTCCATTCTGGACGATAGTGTGACGGTTCCTGTAGTTCGCAAAGGTGACCGACCGCCCAAACGACAATCGCCCCTTCCGGGAAACGTGAGCATGGTGAGATTTCAATCTCATCTTTTCTTTTTTTAGATGGATAGGGAGCCGCCAACTTTTGTGCTTGTGATGGCTTTTCCGCAATGATTAGTCTCATAAGAACTCCTTACTTTGCCTTAAGTTTCTTGGCAAGACGTACGTGGTGGGATTGCTTCTTCTATGTATTTTACTATACCAAGTCGAGGATGGACATATCGAGAGGGGAGCATTTGTTTGTATTCCATGAATCATAGCTTGCCACACGGCTGTTTTCCGATATGATTAACAGAGAACATACATATGTGAAGGAGTGTCGTCATGTCTTACCTCATTTTATTCGCTGCTGTTTTTTTCTTGTCGACGAGCGTCTTGTTTGTCAAATGGACGTCGGCTCCAGCCGAGACGGCTGCGTTTTACCGCATGCTGATCACATGTCTCATGCTACTTCCATTCGTCGATTTCAAATCACTCATCACAACGCGATTGATGACACGATATGCTTTGTTACTTAGCGGAACGTTGCTCGCGTTTCACTTTTGGCTCTGGTTTTTATCACTCGATTATACGACAGTAGCCAGCTCCACTCTTTTTGTCACATCGAGTCCGATTTTCGTATTAATTGGAAACGCCTTGATCTTTAAAAAGAACCCGACGCGAAAAGGATTGTCATACGCGCTCGTAGCTGTCCTCGGTGGGATGCTTGTCGCTGCAGGTGATATTCAGCTCGGACGAGAAGCACTATTTGGTGACCTGCTCGCTCTGATTGCCGCCCTCCTCATCGCAGGGTACTGGCTCGTCGGTCAACATGTCCGGACATCGATGAACACGAATACGTATTCTTTTAGCGTCTATCTCGTCGCGACTGTCGTCCTTTGCTTCATGCTCCTCGTACGCGGGACGACGTTCACGGACTTTGAAACGGTCAACTGGTGGTATTTCCTCGCCCTTGCCTTCTTCCCGACGATTTTAGGGCATAACCTGTTCAATTATGCACTCGCTCGGGTCAGTGCGACCGTCGTCAGTATTACCATCCTTGGAGAGGCCTTATGGGGAATGCTATTTGGGTACGCCTTTTTTGGTGAGCGCCTCGGTCCGTTCCAGTGGCTCGGCGCCATTGTCTTGCTTGGCGGGATTTACTTGTTCCTAAAAGAAGACGCCCGCTCGACACGAGCGGACGTTTGATTATAAGTTTGTCGCTTTCGGATTTACATCATGCGCTTCTTGATCTTCTTCTGAAGGACGGAACAATAATTTACGGTCCCAAAATGCCAAGGCGACTGCCGTCAAAAACGTCATCGCATCGGCAATCGGAAACGCCAACCAGACCCCGAACACTCCGAGGAACGACGGGAGTATAAAGACGAGCGGAATCGTATAGAGCGTCTGACGTGAAAGGGACAAGAACATGGCGACTCGCGCTTTCCCGAGCGACTGGTAAATCCCGTTGACGAGCATTTGAACACTCGGTAAAAACGAGACGGCGAACAAGATGTGAATCGCCGTCACGCCTCCCGCAATCAATGCCTCGTCCGTCGAGAACCATCCCATCAACGTATTCGGGAATACCTGCAAGATGAGCCAGATGATCACAGCGATTGCAATCCCTGCCCGCATCGCTGTCCATATGGTCTCACGCATACGATCATACCGTTCGGCACCATAGTTATATCCGACAATCGGTTGCATCCCTTGGACAATTCCCATGATTGGCATGCCGACGAGCGCCATGAACTTATTGATGATGGCGAAAATCGCCAACTCCTCTGTCCCACCGTATGTTCCGAGCATCACGTTGACGCCAACGAACAAGATGGATTGGGACACCATCATGATGAATGAAGAGGAACCAATTGCCATAATCTCTTTCATCTCATCGAATCGTATCCGGAACTGTCGCCATTTGAAGCGCAGTTCCGTTTTTGGTTTTCGGGCGAAGAAGAATCGAAGCATCAATATGGAACCGATGACTTGAGCGAGTGCCGTCGAAGTCGCTGCACCGTACATCCCCCAGTCGAACGTGAAGATGAAAAGTGGCGTCGTGACGAGATTGACGAGAACGGTCGTCAACATGACCTTCATTTGATACGGTGCCTGACCTTCGGCACGAACCATCGCACTTGAAGCAAGTGTGAACATAAAGAATGGTGAACTGATCAAAACAACTGATAAGTACTGTCTACTGAGTTCCATAATCTCGGACGTCGCCCCGAAGACCATTAAAATCTCATCCAACATAAAGAAAGCGGAACTCACCGCGAGGGCAGCAAACAATCCGACGAGGACGAGCACATTCAAAAATGTGACAGCCGCACCGGCATCGTCTCCTCTACCTAACTTCCTAGAACTGATGGAGGCGCCACCGAGACCAACAGCACTCGACACGGCCATTAAGATCATCTGTATGGGAAACGCAATCCCGATGGCAGCGACGGCCGAAGCGCCAATGCCACGAGCGACAAAAATCGTATCAATGATATTGTAGAGCGCCGTCACGAGCATCCCGATCATCGCGGGTAGCGATAACTTAAACAGGAGTCGACCGATGGGCTCTGTCCGCAATTGCTCCGTATTTTGGTTCATCCTTCCATCCCTCCGTCTCTATCTCTTAGGGTAGCAGGATTAGACAGTTCGGGCGACTATGTTGGCTCGGTGGATGTGTCAAGCGAAGACGCGCGCAGGGACCCCTTTTCGCTTGCGCATGATGTAATCGGTCGCGACGGGTTTTTCCACTTTGACTCGAATCGTCATCATCGCTTGATTGGCGGATTCAATCGGTTGACCGTCTACATCCTCAATCGTCTCGATGATTTGGGAGAAACGAACGAATCCAGGTCCGAAAAATTCAACTTCTTCACCTGTTGAGAAGTGATTTCGCTGTTCGAGTGTCGCCATCCCGCTCGACGGGTCGTATGCAATGACACGTGCGGCAAATGCGTACTGTGGAATCGAACGTGGTTTCCCAAACAATTGTTCTTTCTCGGTTGGAATCCCGTAATAGAAACCACTTGCGAGTTCTCGCTGTGCCGCTTTCCAAATCTCTTCTTCCCAAGCCGGGTCGAACACAAAGTTCTCAGGATCTTCACAGTATGCGTCAAACACTTGACGATACACGTTACACACGGTTGCGACGTAGTGAATCGATTTCATTCGTCCTTCGACTTTCAAACTGTCGACTCCAGCGTCCACCAAGTCGGGAATATGTCGGACCATCGATAAATCGACCGAACTCATCGAGAACGGCTCTTCATCACGGGCCTCCATCTCTTTCGTTAAGAGATCATCCTCTTCAAAGAAGCCATATTTCCAACGGCACGACTGGGAACAGCCACCTCGATTGGCATCCCGCAATGTCATATGATTCGACAGCGTACAACGACCGGAGTATGAGATACACATCGCACCATGGACAAACGTCTCGATTTCAACATCGATTTCCTGTTTCATTTGCACAATCTCATCCATCGATACTTCACGTGCCAATACAACCCGTTCGAGTCCTTCTTCTTTCCAAAAACGAAGCGTCTCGTAGTTCGTCGCGGAAGCTTGTGTCGACAGGTGAACCGGTAAGCCCTCCGCTTCTGTGAGACACGTCTCAATCATGGCAGGGTCAGAGACGATCACTGCGTCAATCCCGATATCACGGAGCGTGCGGAAGAAGTCACCAGCTCCTTCGATATCCCCTTCATGCGTCACCATGTTTGCAGCGACATATACTTTCGCCCCGCGAGCATGTGCGAAAGCCACACCTTCACGCATCTCGTCATAACTAAAATTTCCGGCACGCGAACGTAACCCGAATTGTTGACCGCCGATATAGACCGCATCGGCACCATAATGAATCGCCATCTTCAATTTCTCTAAGTTTCCTGCTGGCGCTAATAATTCTGGACGTTGTTTCATCTTCATCCCTCACTTGATCTCTTCTGGTTTGCGTAACAATAGTCCCGTTCCGAGTCGAAACGCTTTCGGTTGTAATTCTCTGAGGCGGTGTTCCATCTCGATTCGGTCGAATTGACCATTCAATAGATTCGCCCGTGCGACGGTAAACAACTGAACGATTTCAACAAACTGTTCTCCCGCGTGCCAGCCATCAAGTTTCCATGTGTGAAGGCCGTTTTTGACTAACGTCGGTAGCTGACCCATAAGCGTCAAATCTTCTGAGAAAATATGTGTGCCATTCTCGTCCTCGTAGATGGGGTAACGACTCTCCGCATCTGCTGGCTCACTCATATAAAACTCACGTTGTTTCGCCTCTTCAGAAGAGCGTCCAAGTTCATTGAAATAGTTTGTCACGAGCGGTCGCTTCGAATGATGGATACACGTCGGACCGTACACTTGAACTTCAACGGGGAGACCGATTTGTTGCTGAATCAACACCAATTCCTCGAGAGTGACTTCGCGCGCAACGACGGCTCCGATGGCCTCATGTTTCCCCCAGAACTGAATCTGTTTGGCGGACGTGACGAGCGTTTGGGCATCGTACCAATAGGGAATTTTCGCTTGACGGATCAAACGGATGGCCCCGGGATCCCCGGCTGTCACATCGTCGACGCCGATTGCTTTCAACGTTTGTAAATAATCCGGCAATTCTTGAATGTGGTCGTTATGCATCAAATTGTTGACGGCCACCGTCACTTCTTTTCCGTATCGATGGGCAAGCTGTGTGACTTCCCTCACAGCATCGATTGTCCAGTCTCCCTTTTGTCGCAAGCCGAACCTAGAATTCCCGATATACAATCGGTCCGTACCCGCTTTAATTAACGCTTCTGCTTGTTCGACGCTTTGCGCCGTAGTGACGAGCTGAATCATCATCATTGTTCTTCTCCCTACTTTGTGAGTCTAATCACATTTTCTTGCTATACTTTAGCATAGGATTGAATGTGCAAACGGGGCAGGATTTTAACAACTCGTGAAGAATTCAGTAACAATGTATGACTTTTCATTAAAGGAGTGGATCACGTTGTCAAAGACAGCTTTAATCACTGGGGCCTCGATGGGCATCGGTTTAGACTTGGCCGTACTCGCCGCACGAGACGGGTACGACTGTATTCTCGTATCCCGAAACGAACCTCGCTTACACGAACTGAAAAAAGTCCTTGAAACGAGATATCGAATCAATGTACATGTCTTTGCGCTCGATTTGGCGAAACATGACGCTGCCAAACAATTGACCTCGATGATTGAAGAAGCCGGACTAACCGTCGACTTTTTAATTAACAATGCTGGATTTGGAACGTCTGGTGCGTTCGCTGACCTCGATGCCGAGACGGAGGCGGATGAAGTACGATTGAACGTCAACACATTGACGGAACTGACAAAGGCCTATCTACCGGGTATGCTCGAACGAAATCACGGCTATGTGCTAAACGTCGCTTCTGTCGCTGCGTTCCAACCCGGTCCGTATATGGCCGTCTACTATGCGACGAAGGCTTATGTCCTCTCACTTACCGAGGCGCTGCATGCCGAAGTGAAAGGGAGCGGTGTTCACGTCAGTGTCCTCTGCCCTGGCCCAACAGATACGAATTTCTTTGATCGCGCTGGTAGTGAATTGTCCTTCTCAAAAATGCCATCTCACCTCGTCGCCTTCTTCGGTTATAAAGGTGTCATGAATAATAAGCGCGTGATTGTGCCTGGCCTCTCGAATCAACTCCTAGTCGGGGTGGCTAAGTTGATGCCACGTGCTCTCAGTCTCGAAGTATTGCGTCGTGTCCAAAAACCAGCAGACGTGTCAGCCGCTGAATCAACGACATAAAAAAAGGAGCGACCGTCGCCGGTCGCTCCTCAGCTTGTTGACAAATAACATGTTCGAACTCGTCCTTCCGGCGCCCACGCTTTCCGCAGGCAATCCCGGAGCCGCATCGCGA